>JAJFKK010000130.1 GCA_021773245.1 Gammaproteobacteria bacterium
TAAAGAAGTTGCTGAGTTAGCAAAAAAGTATGAGATCGAAATGCCGATAACAGAACAGGTTAACCGAGTATTAAATGGAGATATAGACCCTAAGCAGGCGGTACAAGTTTTACTCACGCGGGAACCTCGTCCAGAGAATAATTAGTCTATTGCATTGTTTAAATGCAGTTTTACTTCACGCATTCTTAAAATTGTGGTGAAATCCCCATTATAATAAGACGTATATAGATAGATATTCACTTATAATCTGTCTAAGAGAATCGTCTTCATGAAATTAAATAACGTACTTAGTAAAAAAGGTTTTATGATTAGCAGAGTGTTACTTTGCTTTTTTAGCGTCCTGTTTTTTTCTTCTCCCGTTTATTCAGCCATCTCAACTGTTGCATCAGAACAAAGTGGTACAACAGTTAGCATAATCAACCATATTGGAGCAGGAACATTCGCTACCAGAAATAATTGCGGCAGTATTACACCGTCCATTCCTGCGGGTAGTGTGGATGACATACTCATTGCTGTCGCCTTGGTCAGAGAAGCCAATGCGACAGTTACAATGGATGCAAACTGGACGCTAGCGTATACAGAGTTATTTGGTGCTGGAGGAAATGAAACGGAAGCCTATATCTTTTATCGAATTGCAACGAATGATGTATTAGATACTAATACAATGACATCTGCTGGGGCAGGAAATTGCCGTTCACTTATAGGGCAAATATCTCGATTTGATGGTGTGGATACAGCATCACCTTTTGAAAACGCTATTACTGTTGGTGTTAATTCAAGTACACAAAATACTGCAACTGTTATAACAGGAACTGAAACGACAACATCTGTAACGGCGATGTCTATTGCGGTTACATTTATTAGTGATAATGCAACCGTTACCGAGGCAGATGGGTTTACAGAATCGTTTGATTCCACTTCAACAGTTAGTCGAGATAGTGCTATTTCGCTTAATTATCGACAAGAAGCAACAGCTGGGGCAAAGGGCGCTTTTACTTGGACACAAAATCTTGGCACTGATGAAAGCATTGGTGTCTTGTTTGCTTTGACACCGGATGGTACGAATGAAGGTATTTCAATCAATGTGCCGACCGGCACAACGACCGATGACGTACTGTTAGCTGCCATTGCTGTCGGGCCATCCTCTACAGCAATTAGTGCTCCAGGAGGTTGGACTTTATTAAACCGAGTAGATCAAGTAGCAGGGACAAGTAACTCTCAAGCGGTTTATTATCGTGTTGCTACATCCACTGAACCTACTGCGTACACATGGACATTTTCAGGAGGGACAATTAACGGTACCGCCGGAGGAATCATCACTTATCGTGGTGTTGACACTGCTACACCGATTAATGCCTCGGGCGGGAATACGACAGCATCAGGCATCAGTCATACGGCAAATAGTATTAATACGACTGTTTCAAATACGATGATAGTCAGTACACATAGTTTTAGTTCATCAGAGCCATGGACTCTGCCAGTAGCGCCCGCGGGTATGACTGAGCAAGTGGATATCGCTTCATTGACGACACCGAATGCAAATGGCATATCGTTGGAAATGAATGACGTTTTGCAAGCCGCTGTTGGTGCAACTGGAAATATAGCAGCAACCGTTCCTGCTGGAAATGCCGATACTGGTGTCGCGCAAATCATCGCTTTAACACCCACTGTAATTAGTAGTGGTATAACAGTGACGTTTGCGGGTGGTCCAGTTCAGCGCATCCTCGCGGGATCAATCAGTGTTACGGATGCAGCTTTAGGTACACCTGAAGCCTCCGCAACAAGCTTTAATGTGGCAAACAGTGCTGCTATAACAACAAACATAACTACGATTGCTAATAATGCCTTGTTAATTGATGTCGTTGGTAAGCCAAGAGGAAATCATACATATTCTCAACCAGTTGCTCAGGTCGAACGTTGGGACAATGAATTGGGTAATAATAACAATGGTGCAACAGGTGCGATGAGTACTAAGCAAGTAGCTACGGCTGGCGCGACGTCAATGACACAAACACATACCAGTGCCACACGAAGAAATGCACACGCTGTAGTATCTATTGCACCGAAAAATAGTAGTTCAACGACAACGTTTGATGCCGTTGCTAGTGCAACTAATAACAATGGGAATAGCATTAACTGGACGCATACGTTTGCAACATCATCAACCTATAATACGAAATTGGTAGTAGGAGTAGCCTATAGTGATAATGGCGCATGTGGGGCAGAAAGTATTTCAGGTGTTACATTAGGAAATCTTTCATTTAAACAAGTAGCTGCAACTTCGGTATCCGATGGAAGCCGATGTCAATACTCTGAATTATGGTATGTTGATTTAAACGACATTATTGTTAGTACTAATAATAATTCGACTTTAGGTGGACAAGCCATCGATCAAGATGAAGCGGTTGAATATGATGCCATAAGTGATACGGGTAGCTTGTTCTTTGATGATGCAACATTTGATGCCAATGAACGATTAACCGGTTTACATCTTTATACAAATGGAAATGTTGCTCTTGCTACGGCAGCAAATGCAAGCATTGGCGGAAATGCGTTTCAGGATGATGATATTGTCGAAGTTACACCGAGTGGAACAGCGGGTATATTTGATTTTGTTCAGGTACTTTTTGATGGTGGAACGCATTTTACTGCTGCAGATGAAAGAATCGATGCAGTATATGTCCGTAATAACAGCAATATTATTTTATCAACGATAGGTCCTGCCCAATTACCGCGATGTGGCGGTGGTAACTTAAACTTCATTGACGATGATTTGGTTGAATGGGATCCCACCAATACCTGTGCGACGATGTTTCTGGATGAAAGCGCAACGACTAATTTGATCCCAAATGCGGCTGGCGATGAAGATATCGTCGGTGTGCATCTGTTAAACGATGATTCTAATCTGATTCTATTTAGTTTAGTCAGTAATAATACTATTCGGGGCACAGCAGTGCTTGATGGTGATGTTGTTCTCTATGATCGTAATAATGACACGGCATCAATATTTTTCTCTGAGGCAAACTTTACATCGGGTGGTGAAGA
Organism: Gammaproteobacteria bacterium; assembly: GCA_021773245.1. Lineage (GTDB taxonomy): Bacteria > Pseudomonadota > Gammaproteobacteria > Eutrophobiales > Eutrophobiaceae > UBA7359. The sequence continues at coordinate 3,046 of JAJFKK010000130.1, forward strand.
TGTTGATGCATTAACATTGGCGGTAGAGATTGTTACCACACCTGCAGTTGATCATTACGCAATAAGTTATCCATTAGGTACGCCTGGAGTTACTTGTGAAGCCTTGTCAGTACGTATTACTGCACACGGAGATCCAACTGATCATACTAATATTGTTGCGCCAAGCAATTCAACTACCATTACGCTTTCAACATCGCCTGCTGCTGATGGTTGGACGTTAAAATCAGGTAATGGAATGTTTACTCCACCAGACCAATATACTTTTGATGGAACTGAGACTTTTGTTGAATTTTGGTTAACTGAAACGACAGCTACGATAATTCCACATATTGATATTGATGTTACCGATGGTTCTGCGACAGATGACGATGGCGATGCAACCGAGGATGCTAATATTGAATTTGCAGAAGCGGTCTTTAGATTTTATGCAGGTGGAGTAGGTGAAGCTATCGGAACACAGATTGCGGGTAAAGAATCTGATATCGTACCAGGAAATCAAACAATTCAATTGCGTTCTGTTATTACTAATACAGCAACAATGGCATGTGAATCGCGCATATTAAATACAACCACCATTGAGATGACTTACAAATGTAATAATCCGATAGCTTGTGAAAGCACAGCAACTTCGACAAGAGTTCAAATTGAAAATGCAGCGGCAGCAACTTTTGACATTACACCAGGTAACGATAATGCCACAACAGTTGATGCGACGAACGGTAGTTACAATAACGTCGATCTTGATTTTGGCGCAACAGGAGCAGCAACGTTCAGTTTTGATTTTAATGATGTCGGACAGGTACAACTCTTTGCTAGAGAAACGCTTGCAGCAGTAGCACCAGATCCGGCCATTACGGTATTTGGGACATCGAACATGTTTATTGTTCGACCTTTTGGTTTCGATATTGATTCAGCTGGATTAAGAGCGGCGGATTGGTTAGATAATAATGCGTTAGATGATAGTACGGGTACAAATCTATCTTATGCGGCAGACGCAGATGGTTCGATGTTCGCGAGTGCGGGACATAGTACAAATACATTTTCAATTACCTCACGTGCAGTCGTATGGGAATCAGTTGATGATGATGGGGTACCAAGTGGTACAGCGAATGATGGCATCCCAGATACGGGAGTTAACTTAACTGACAATCAAATAACACCAAATTTCGGTAATGAAATAGCGAATAGTGAATTAGTTGATGTGACATCAGCTAATGTTCAACCGACTAATGTCGGTTCGCTTTTCTTTGGAAATAATCTGGATTTTATAAACGGCACAATCACAACCAACCTTGCTTTTGATGAGGTCGGTATCATTGATTTAACCGCTGTACTTAGTACAGGAAATTATCTGAGTGGTGGTGCAGCTGTCACCTCCACACATCAAAACTTTGGTCGTTTTATTCCAGATCGTTTTACTCTATCAAATAATAGCCCGATATTAGAAAACTCATGTGTAGCAGGTGGTTTTACTTACATGGAAGAGTCGTTTTATTACGGTAGTGGAAATGAACCCGCGATCACAATTACGGCTGTTAATGAAAATGGTGGCACAACAGTTAACTATGGTCATGTTGGAGGAACGAGTGCAACAGACTTCTGGAAGCTACCAACCGCGTTGACTCGTGCCTATGATGAAAATGGGGTCAATAATGGTACGACCTTTTCTTCTGATAATACAGCCACAATTAGTGTAACTGGTGATGATGATTATGACGGTATTGGAATTTTCACAGTCTCAAATAGTGTTGGGAACCGTGATAGTTTTATGTTCGATCGTTCTTCAGTTGATTTAAATGCTGCTGAAGGTGCACCATTTACAGCTAGTATTGATTTACTTATAGAAGTTGAAATGGGTTCATTAAGAGATACAGATGGTGTTTGTTACGACGGTGATGCTGATGGAACATGCGAGTTTGATGGTTCTGATGATTATACGGCATTGACAGATACTGGTGGTACAGCACTTTCTCTAAACGAATTACGCTTTGGGCGATTTACTATCGGAACTGCAGTCGGTTCAGAATTGCTGACGTTAGCGCCTCTTTTAAGAACGGAATATTTTTATGGAACGGGGTTCGTTCCAAATACAGCTGATAGTTGTACTTTTACCAATGTTTCAGATATGAACGATTTGGAAGATCATTTGCGATTACAAAATACGAGTACCGCTGCCGGCGCATTACAAACCGGAGATACAACGATGACAGTAGGTGGAGGTTCAAGCTCTATTACCACTTTTAATACTCCTCTTGTCGCCGGTGATACGGGAACGATATTCTCTGCACCAGGCGCAACTAATACTGGATATGTGGATATTTTTGGTAATTTAGCCTGTGATTCTATTCTCAAGCCGCCTGCCTGTGTGGGCACAACAACATACGGTCATTTACGTTTCGATTGGGATGATGACGATGGTAACGATGACGGTCCCTATGATGATGAGCCTGCAGGTCGTGTCGATTTCGGTATCTTTGAAGGACCTAGAAGCCATATTTATATTCGCGAACCTTGGTAATATAGTTAGTACTTACTTATATTTATATTTAATTAAAACAAGTAGTTATTAGAAAGCTTCTCTATTAATAAGCCGTTATATTTTCATCTTTTCATGGATGCCAATGTAATCTCTCCAATAACATTCTAAAATTTTAGATAAAACACTATAAAGTTTTGTCATTACTCTACCTATAAAACCAGATAAAACTATTTGACATTAATAACTTAGGGTAACAAACTTAAGTATGTTATTAGATTATAGGCGTAATTTAGTCGTTTTTTTGAGACAATTAAGTTTAGTGTATTAAAAAGGTAAAACTTCAATAAGGGTAATGAGTTGCTAGATTTTTTTAAAAAGAAACTTAAGAAAGGAGCCAGAGTCGCGGTTTGTACCGATGAAAGCTCAATTTCTGTTGCCCGTGTCCGTCGTGAAAAGGACCTTCCTCCGACACTTGATATTTGTGAAGTTCAGGATATTGAGAACATCGCTGTTCGAGATGCAGAGATTGCTCGACTGACAAACATCTATGACCTAGATCAATATCACTGCATAAGTACTTTGGAATTAGGTGACTACAACCTTTTATTAGTCGAAGCGCCAGATGTTCAACCTGATGAATTACGTGCGGCTGTTCGTTGGCGTGTAAAAGAACTGATTGATTTTCATATTGATGATGCAGTTGTCGATGTGTTTGAAGCGCCGTCGTATAAAGCGACGGGTAATAATAAAATGATGTATGCCGTGGTGGCACGATCTGCGCGAGTAAAACAAGTAATTGATCAGCTTAATGGCGCAGGACTTCATCTCGATATTATAGATATACCAGAATTAGCATTAAGAAATGTTGCAGCGATGTTGCCAGAAGATGTCGGTGGTGTTGCTCTTATCTATGTTGGCCAAAAACAAGGTCTGATAACGATTACCAAGCAATCTCAATTGTATCTATCGCGTACGATCAATTCAGGGACATCTACATTACCTGAATCTGTGCTGAGTGTGATGGATGATGAATCCTGTCAGCGTTGGTTAGATAATATTGTTATCGAAGTGCAAAGATCGATGGATTTTTATGAAAGTCATTTTTCACAACCACAAGTTTCATCTTTGGTAATGACTCCCATTGGAAAAGAAATTCCAGGTATTACTGAATATTTGTCTGACCAATTACAAATTCCGGCAAGAATGCTTGATGTGAATGAATTGATTGATGTTGATGAGCCTATTCCTGCTTCAGTGCAGTCGCGTTGCTTATTAGCTATTGGTACAGCCTTACGTCAGGAGGTGGTAACAATATGAATCAACAAATTAATTTATATCAGCCTATGTTTCGAAAACAAAAGGTTGTGTTTTCTGCCATGACGATGTTGCAAGTAGCTGTGTTTTTTCTGATTGTTTTCACAAGCATATATGCCTATCAAACTACCAAGTTAAAACCTTATAAAGAGCAACTTGTAAGTATAGATAAAGACTTGGCGCAGTTGGGAAGTCAGGTAGCTGCATTAAGTAATATTAAAAATAAAAGTAAAAGTAAATTACTAGAAAGTGAGATTTCAAAGTTAACGATAGAGTTAGAGCAGCGGGAACGTATATCAAGTGTTTTATCTAATAGATCATTTGGTAATTCATCTGGTTTCTCTACCTATTTAGAAGCATTCGCAAAAGGGCATGTTCAGGGGACATGGTTAACTAGTGTCAATATTAAACAGGGTGGCTTATCTCTAGGTTTAAAGGGTAAGACATTATCGTCTGAACTGGTGCCTATTTACATACAAAATCTAGCAAAAGAAGAGAGTTTGGATGGTTCAGCTTTTAATGTGATGGAACTTGCCAGAGTTGAAAAAGAAGAAGGTGGTTCTGAATTAGATTTTTTAATAAGTACAAATTAATAGATAACTAGAATGGAACAATTGAAAAAAATTGCTGAAAAAATAGATTCTCTTAGCTTACGTGAAAGAGCTATAGTTTTTATTGCAATTATTGTAGTGATCTATACTTCATGGAATTCATTTTTAATGGATCCATTAGAATTAGAACATAAAAAAATAATAACGAATTTAAGTAAGAAAAATGCAGAGCGATTGGTTTTAGTTACAAGTTTGCAGGATTCGATGAAGCAAAATGAAGTCGATCCTGATGCAGAAAATATACTTAAGTTAAAATCCTTGCGTTCTAAATTAATCAATATACAAGCTGATTTAGAGACATCTACAGCAAATCTTGTTTCGCCAAAAGATATGCCAAAAATTCTTGAAACAGTTTTGCATAAAACAGGTGGTCTAACGTTAAACAATTTACGTAGTCTTGGTGTGACGTCATTAATTACAAAAGTACAAGTTGAAGGAGATGTTGCGGTTAATGAAGCCGTAGCAACGAGTGACTCAAAGTTGACGGCCGATAATATTGATAATGCCTATAAGCATGGTTTAAGAATTGAATTTACGGGTGATTATTTAACCACTCTTGAATATTTAAAAAGTCTTGAAGAACTAGAATGGGGTTTTTTTTGGGATAGTTTTGAATTGAATGTAAATGAATATCCTGAGGCAAAAACATCTGTTGAGATATTTACGTTAAGTTTACGTGAAGAGTGGATAGGCGTTTAAATTGATATGACCAAGATATTAAATTTTACTTACATATTAATGCTAACAACATTTTCATTAACAGTTAGTAGCAATACCGAGCTAACTGATCCAACTCGTCCAGCAACATATGATGCTGAAGTTAAAGAACCTATATTTTTTGAAGATTTTGATGATAAAGAAAGTATAGATTGGAAAGTATCAGCGATTCGAATTTCTGAAAATGATAGAACAGCAATTATTAATGGAAAGTTAGTTAGAGTGGGTGATGATGTTGGTCCGGCAAAAGTACTTGAAATTAAACCGTTGTCAGTGTTAATCGATCACAAAGACAATAAATTAATTGTTAGATTGTTTAATAATCTAGTAGTTAAAGATTATAAATCGTCAAAATGATTTAGAGATAAATAAAATGATAAAGATTAAAACAAAATATTGTATGTTTCTTTTGTTGTTTATTTTAACAGCATGTCAGGATCAGACTGTACGACAAGATGTTGTTGATTCCGTTGAAGATGTTGTTAATCAATCAGTAAGTAATAATGCAAATCAGGATTCAGTTCCTGATAGTGTTGCCGATTCGCTTATCCCAACCATAAATCTAGATTCAGCTAATTTACCTGATATTAAAGATGAAGAACGGTTTGATATTTCTGTTAATGCGGTTCCTGCAGATCAATTTTTTCTAAGTCTTGTTGATGGCACAGACTACAATATGGTTATTCATCCTGAAGTGACTGGATCGGTAACTTTAAACTTAAGAAATGTCACCATTCCTGAAGTGTTAGAAGCATCACGTGATGTTTACGGTTTTGAATTTATAAGTACGCCTTATGGCTTTCAAGTTCTTCCAGGACGGTTACGCGCGCGTATATACCAAATAAATTATCTTAATATAGAACGAACGGGTAGTTCTCAAACAACTGTCAGTTCAGGATCTTTAACTGCAGGAACCACTACAAATGCAGATGGTACAACATCTTCTTCAGGAGGTTCTGCAGGGACAGAAATACGAACAGAGCAAAGCTTGACTTCATTTTGGACAGAGCTACAAGAATCTGTTGGTGCGATAGTAGGTGCCGGGGAAGGTCGTAGTGTTGTCGTCAATCCACAATCAGGAGTTGTTGTTGTGCGAGCATTACCAAATGAATTAAGAGAGGTTGAAACATATTTACAAGCGACACAGCTGATTGTTCAACGTCAGGTTATTTTGGAAGCAAAGTTTATTGAAGTTAGATTAAATGAAAATTATCAGTCTGGTATTAATTGGGGTTCTTTACTTACACCGGGTAATAATTCAATTAAGGCTGCAAATATAGGTGGCGGATCAGTTTTAGTTAATGAAGGTGGGCTTAGCGGCCTTGCCGGAAACAGTGGAAATCTTGACCCTGGAAATTTTTCAGCGATAGCAGGAGCAGCAGCTTCCGCATTTGGTGGCGTGTTTTCACTTGCTGTAGATTTAGGTGATTTCACAGCATTTATTGAGTTACTAAAGACGCAAGGCAATGTACAGGTTCTTTCAAGCCCTCGTGTCGCAACTATGAATAATCAAAAGGCAGTCATCAAAGTAGGTAGCGATGAATATTTTGTAACTGATATATCCTCAAATAATACAACTACTACCACTTCAACAATAACAAATCCGGAAATTGAGTTGACTCCGTTTTTTTCAGGTATAGCACTTGATGTGACGCCGCAAATCAGTCAACAAGGAGATGTAACATTACATGTCCATCCATCAATTAGCGAAGTGGTTGATCAGCAAAAGACAGTAACGGTAGGAAACATTACACAGCAAATACCTTTAGCGTTAAGTACCGTTCGAGAGTCTGACAGTATCGTACGTGCTCGTAGCGGCCAAGTGATTGTTATAGGTGGTTTGATGCAGGAAACAACAAATGATCAAGATGCGAAAACTCCATTCTTAGGAGACTTGCCGGGCATAGGGAAATTGTTTAACCATAAAAAACAAGCATCAGTAAAAAGTGAATTGGTTATTTTGTTAAAACCAGTTGTAGTTAAAAGTGCTGATGAATGGAATGATGAGTTGCTAAAAACAAGAGGTAATATTAAAGAACTTCGCGATGTTATGAATGAACCTCCACCTGAAACATTTTTAGATGATCTTTTTGCAGAAGGTAGTTATTAATAAATAAATTGAGAATTTAGACATGTATTTACAACATTATAATTTATCGGAGCTACCTTTCAGTATTACACCTGATACGAGTTTCTTTATGAACCGGGCTGGTTATCAAGATGCTTTAAATGTTCTGACTATTGCTTTGCGTAGTGGAGAAGGGTTTGTAAAAGTTACAGGTGAGGTTGGTGTAGGAAAAACAATTCTTTGTCGTAAGTTAATGAAGTCATTAAGCAAAGACTTTGTAATTGCTTATATACATAACCCTTATATAAAAGCTGAAAGTTTACTTTATTCAATTGCTGATGCGTTATCAGTTAAATACTCAGATAAAACATCTCAACATCTTTTAATGAAACTGATAACACGTGCGTTACTTGATACTCATAGAAGTGGAAAGAAAGTGCTTGTATGCCTAGATGAAGTACAAGCTATGCCTGTTCAAACATTAGAATCTTTACGACTGTTGACTAATTTGGAGACAGAAAAAAGAAAACTATTACAAGTTGTTTTATTTGGACAACCAGAATTAGATATGTTGTTAACGCAGCCGTCAGTAAGACAATTAAAGCAACGTATTACATTTTCATATCGACTACTACCATTAAATAAAGTTGCTATGTATGCCTATATTCGACACCGCTTGCAAATTGCAGGTTACAATGAAAATTTATTGTTTACCAAGCGTGCTTGTGAGGCCATATACAGACATAGTAATGGAATACCACGTTTAATAAATATTCTATGTCATAAAGCATTAATTTGTGCTTATGGTGAAGGTAAAAATAAAGTTAATCATAAACATATCAATATAGCTGCATTAGATATAGAACATACAAAAACTAAATCTAATTCGTGGTTAACGTCAGTGATGCCAAACTTTCCAAGGTGGATATTTGGATCACTAGCTGTATTTAGTTTATTGATTAGTGCAAATTACGTTCATAACTTATTAGGAATGTGATTAATGAGTATTATAAATAAAATGTTACATGATTTAGAAAAGAGAAATGCTTTTCTAAATGAAAATCAGGATCAAGTGCTTGACGGCTTAAGCTCAGCATACGACTTGGAA
>JAJFKK010000014.1 GCA_021773245.1 Gammaproteobacteria bacterium
GCACTGGATACTCCCGTTAATACGTTGGAATTGGCATCGTGTTGACCATGCTATTGCAGTATCAACACATGTTCAGGAATGGGGTATGAATTATTTTCTTCTTACTCGTGACAAGACCCGAGTGATATATCATGGTGTGCAATTTAAAGACGTTCCTGAATTACCAGAGAATTTATCTTGTGAGTTATTTAAAATCGGTTGCCTTGCCCGTTTTGAGAAGCGTAAAGGATTAGAAACTTTAGTAAGGGCAATGACAAAGGTGATACAAGTTTTTCCCGGCGCGAAGTTGTTGTTGGCAGGAAGTGACCCAACGGGTTACTCAAATGTTCTCAAAGAGCTTGCTGAATCACTTAATGTGGAAAGTAATATAGAATTTCTTGGTTTCTGTAATAGACCATTTGAATTTTTACAAGACCTTGATGTTTTTGCATTTGCATCTTCTTCAGAAGGATTTGGTATTGTATTGATTGAGGCGATGTCTGTTAGAAAGCCTATCGTAGCGAGTAATATTTATCCGATAAATCATATTGTGCAACAAGGTGTATCAGGAATATTAGTTGAACCTGATGATGATGAATTGTTTGCTGATGCAATAATCGAACTCCTTGGTGATCCTGAGAAATGTCAATGTATGGGAGAGGAAGGATATCAACGTTTAATTAACGAATTCTCTCTAAAAAAATCCATGAACAAGACGCATGATTTATATCTTGAATTGATGACTTGAATGGTTTCGATAAATACGAATGACACATATTAAATTCTGCACTTATATATTATTTATCTTCAATTTAATCGTGGATACTTACGACTGATGTGCGGAATAGCCGGACTCCTGACAAGAACACCAAACGTTACAAATATTATCAAAAGTGCAGAGGGCATGATTGCGACACTTGCGCATCGTGGTCCAGATGATACAGGTATTTGGAAAGATCTTTCGGCGGGCATTTCTCTTGCACATAGGCGACTCTCAATCTTGGATCTTACTCCTGAAGGACATCAGCCTATGTCATCGGCTGATGGTCGTTACATTATTGTGTTTAATGGAGAAATCTATAATCACGGGCAGTTACGTAAAGAATTAGAAAGTTCTAATTTATTTCAAGAGAATAATAATCCTGATATTAAGTGGAGAGGACATTCTGACACTGAAGTTATTCTAGCTGCATTTATGCGGTGGGGAGTTGTTGAGGCTATAAAGCGATTTACTGGTATGTTTGCATTTGCATTATGGGACCGTAAAGAAAAGCAATTATATTTAGTGCGTGATCGTATTGGTGAAAAGCCACTTTATTTTGGATGGGTCAACGAGACTTTCTTATTTGGTTCGGAGCTAAAGGCACTTCGTGCCTATCCGGGATGGCGTGATGATATAGATCGTGATGCACTGGCGCTTTTTATGCAGTTTAATTACATCCCTGCACCAAATACTATCTATAAAGGAATTAGCAAACTGGAACCAGGTTGTATTGCTAAGATATCAGGCAAAGGAAAAGGGCATGATGTTGAAGTTCAAAGATACTGGTCAATGCAGGAGGTAGTAAGTCAACCGCGCCAAAAGATAAATGATAAAACTGCAGTTGAATATACAGAATCTTTATTAAGCTTAAGTGTAAAGCGGCAAATGGTAGCTGATGTTCCGTTAGGCGCATTTCTTTCTGGCGGCATAGATTCATCTTTAATCGTAACATTGATGCAGAATCAAAGTGTACGACCAGTTCGAACATTTACTATTGGATTTAATGAGTCTTCGTACAACGAAGCTAATCATGCCTTAGCTGTTGCGAAACATCTTGGGACGGAACACACCGAATTTTATGTGTCTCCTCAAGATGCAATGGATGTTATTCCATTATTGCCTACCTTATATGATGAACCTTTTGCAGATTCATCTCAGATTCCAACATTCCTTGTTTCCAGGATGACTCAAGAACATGTTTCCGTAAGCCTTTCAGGTGATGGCGGTGATGAATTCTTTGGAGGGTATAATCGTTATTCATGGGGACAGAATATATGGGATCGTATAAAACTATTCCCATTACCTTTAAGAAGGGCTTTTGCTAGTGTGTTACGTTCTCCATCACCGCATACATGGGATAGATTATTTTCGATATTTAAATACATGTTACCAACTAGATATCGATATAGTTCTGCAGGGGATAAGTTACACAAGTTGGCAAAATTGCTCGGTACAATTTCGCCTAATGATATATTCATTGAATTGATTTCTCTATGGGAAGGCGAAGGTATTGTGCTAGGTAGTAAGGTGAAAACGACTGCAACGACGGATCAATCTCAATGGCCTGACAACTTGGGATTTACTGAATTTATGATGTACATGGATTCAAAAACTTATTTGCCTGATGACATAATGGTTAAGGTTGATCGTGCTGCTATGGGAGTAAGCCTTGAATCACGAGCTCCTTTTCTTGACCACGAACTCATTGAGTATGCATGGTCATTACCGCTCAACATGAAAATTAGGGATGGACAAGGGAAGTGGTTATTAAGACAGATATTATATAAATATGTACCTGAAAATCTTATAGAGAGACCTAAGATGGGCTTTGGTATTCCTATAGACAGTTGGTTACGTGGTCCTTTACGCAGTTGGGCTGAAGATTTACTCGATGAAACTCGTATGCGTAACAGTGGTTACTTGAATACGAGGGCTATTAGGAAAAAGTGGGATGAACACTTATCAGGCAAACGAAACTGGCAATATCATTTATGGGGCGTATTAATGTTTCAAGCTTGGCTTAACGTTCAAAGCTGATGAACATTTGATAATTATAACCAAGGGTCAATGAATATGAATATAGAAGCACTAAATTGATAGGGATGATGCAAAAGAAAAAAAAATTATGAAGAATGTTTTGATAACCGGCGCAAATGGATTTATTGCAAAATCATTAATTCCAATGCTTTGTGATAGTGATTTTAAACTACGGGTCACATCAAGGTGCGAACTTAAACCTGTCTATTTGGATAGTAGAAATGAAATAGAATTTATTTCATTTGATTTTGATTCAGATACAAGTAATTTCGATAGATTAGTCGATGACATCGATGTGATTATACACTTGGCTGGAAAGGCTCATAGCGTATCAAGTTCAAAACTTGAAAATGACGAACACCGAAAAATTAATTACATAACTACTCAACAATTGGTGCAGGCGGCAGCAAGGAAAAAAGTTAAGCGGTTTATTTTTTTAAGTAGTTTAAAAGTACTTGGTGATGGTGTAAGTTATTATGAAAATAAAGATAAAGCGCAATTATTTACAGAACAATCAATGCCGGCACCTATTGGTAGTTATGCGCAAAGCAAACTGGATGCCGAGAAGGTTATTTGTCAAGTATGCGATCAATGTGACATGGATTACGTAATAATTCGTTCTCCATTGGTATATGGCCCTCAAGTAAAAGCAAATTTTAAAACACTATTAGATGCTGTTAAAAGTCGTATTCCGCTACCTATTGGAAGAATTAATAACTACCGTAGTTATATTTTTGTAGATAATCTATCCGATGCAATCAAAGAATGCATGATTAAGGCTGAAGCTGTTAATAATGTTTTTCTACTGAGCGATATGAATATATCAATATCTGAACTAGCTCAAAAAATATCTATGTCTTTTAATCAAAGTCCATCTGTCTTTAATTTTCCTATACGAGCATTAGATATTTTATTCACTCTAATTGGTAAAAAAAATCAGTTTAGTAAATTAACAAACTCGATGTGCGTTGATTCGGCTAAAATACAACGCAGATTAGGGTGGCAGCCAAAAGTAAAAATGGAAGAGGCGCTTTCCAAGACAACAGAATGGTATTTGACGCGACACATAAATAATAATGATAACAAATTAAAGCTCATTATCGTTGTGTCAGAAGCATGGGTGTTTATGTCTCATCGTTTGCCACTGGCAAAAGCGGCCATAGCTTCAGGCTACGATGTTACCGTTATTACTCGAGTAGGCGAACTAAAAAAAACATTAATCAATGAAGGAGTAAATGTAGTTAATCTAGAATTTGTTCGCTCATCTAGATGGCCAATTAAAGACCTAAAAATATTATATAAACTAGTAAAACTATTTAGAATGCAACAACCTGATATTATTCATAATGTTTCCATGAAAATTATTCTAATTGGTACAATTGCTGGGTTATTATCAAAGACAAAAACTATTATAAATGCCTTTACTGGCCTAGGTTATGTATTTAGTTCTCAGCAGTTGCATGCAAGGGTCTTACGCTTATTTCTTGTGCCCGTACTAAGAATCTTACTGAAGAATAATAAATGCTATGCAATATTTCAAAATCCTGATGATATGGAATTGTTTTTTAACTTAGACATGATTGAGAAAAATAAATCTGTTCTCATTAGAGGGTCTGGAGTGGATATTAATGAGTTTGCTCAATCGAATGATGAAAATGAAATTCCAGTAGTTATGTTGGCGAGCAGAATGTTATGGGATAAAGGTATTGGCGAGTTTGTTGAAGCAGCTAAACTTGCCGCTGAAGATAATCTTAATGCTAAATTTGTACTTGTAGGTGATGTTGACAGGCAAAACCCGATGTCTATACCAACAAACACGCTTAATTATTGGTCAGACGAAGGCTATATTACGTGGCTAGGCCATAGTAATGAAATGCCAACAATATTAAAATCGTCAAGCATTGTTTGTTTGCCTTCATATCGTGAAGGATTACCAAAAGTCTTACTTGAAGCAGCTGCAACAGGCCGACCTTTAGTGGCAACAGATGTTCCAGGTTGTCGAGAAATTGTAATCAATGGTGAGAATGGAATATTAGTTAAATTAAAAGATTCAAACTCATTATATGAAGCTATCAAGGAATTAGTATCCGATGATGAAAAGAGACGTTCAATGGGACAGAATAGTCGTGATTTAGTCGAAACTAAGTTATCAACGAAAATTATAAATGCACAAACCATTGAGTTATATAAATCCGCACTAAATGATATTCAATAATAGTATTTTAGCTGTTGATGTGTATAAGAAATGTGTGGCATTAATGCCGAAAGAAAATAATGATTTATATTAAGCTCATATTTTTATTTGTTTTGATTGTGGTTGTTTCAAGCATTATTACTAATTCCATCCGAAAATTATCAATCAAGTATAAAATGTTTGATATTCCTAATGATCGTAGCTCACATGATGTTCCGAAACCTAAAGGTGGTGGCGCATCGATTGTCTCAATACTTCTTATTACAATCGTCGTATTATCTTTTTATGATCTGATTGAGGCTGATCTTTCGAAGAGTTTAATTGTTGGTTTGTTCATTGTTTCTATAATCGGATTAATTGATGATTTTAAAAACTTGCCTGTAGCAATAAGAGCCATTGCATATGCGGTCGGGGCTGCTCTCTCGATCTATTTTATTGGAGGGTTATCTTATTTAGAGATCAATAATTATAGTTTTAACCTAAG
>JAJFKK010000131.1 GCA_021773245.1 Gammaproteobacteria bacterium
ACTTTATTAGCGTTAAGTAAATTGAATTTTAATCGTCCGGTTGAATGTTGGATGGCATTAGCAATGAATCATATTGGACCAAAAGCGTATAAACCAAATGATGTCATTACCGCTTCAGATGGAACAACCATAGAAGTTGTACATACAGACGCAGAAGGACGCATGGTATTGTCTGATACATTAGCGTTAGCTTCTAAAGAAAAACCTTCATTAATATTAGACTTCGCTACTTTAACTGGCGGTTGTATGTATTCAATTGGCACTTCTTATAGCGGCGTGTTTACCAATAAGAAAGAATGGCATGCGGATTTAATTAAAGCTGGCGAAGATTCTGGTGAACGCGTTTGGCCTTTTCCTTTAGATCAAGACTTTGATGAGATGATTAAGAGTGATATTGCAGATGTGAAACAATGTTCACAGGAAAGTGGTGTTGATCATATTCTTGCATCACGATTTTTACAGCGTTTTGTTAAAAACGATACACCTTGGGTTCACATGGATTTATCCAGTAGTAACAAGAAGGGCGGGTTAGCACATATTCCAACAGATACTATTGGCTTTGGTGTGCGTTACACGGTTAACCTATTGTTGAATAATTACTTAAAATAAAAGTAAGTCATCGTGTTTAAACGATTAAGAATATTTTTACTGTTATACCTTTTGTTAATGGTTGCTGTCGGTAGTTGGTTAAGTAAGGCAAGAACGACTGACTGGGACAAATCACTTGAAGTAGTTATTTATGCAATAAATGGAGATGGTAGTGTAAACAGTCAAAAATACATCGATAAACTAGAAAACAATGACTTTATTGATATCGAAGAATTTTTTAAACGCGAAGCAAAAAAATATAATTTAGCTTTAAAAAAACCTGTTGATGTTTCTTATGTTGAAGAGTTAAAAGAAAAACCGCCGTTACCGCCACGCGGAGGTTCTAAATTATCAATCTTGATTTGGAGTTTAAAACTTCGCTATTGGGCTTGGAAAATTGATAATTACCCTTATCCGGAAGATGTACAAATTTTTGTTTTGTATTTTGACCCAGAAAAAACAAAAACGGTTGCTCATTCACTTGGCTTACAAAAAGGACTTATTGGTATTGTAAATGCATTTGCTAGTAAAAAAATGAAAAAAGAAAACCATGTCATTATCGCACATGAGTTGTTACATACTGTAGGCGCGATTGATAAGTATAATCCGAAAAACAATCAACCTTTATATCCTATCGGTTATGCTAATACAGAACAGCAACCACTTCATCCCCAAAAGAAAGCAGAAATAATGGCTGGGCGAATTGCGATAGCTGAGGATGAAGCAAAACAACCTAAGAAGTTAAAACAAGTTGTTCTTGGCGATGACACAGCGATTGAAATTAATTGGCTTAAAATTAAATAAAACTATTTATATTTTAAAGCACAAAAAATATTTTTCCCCCCATCTTCCTCATATTGTTCGAGTACGCCAAGATGATAGGGTGTGTCTTTAGATTCAGTTTGCGTCGGATTAAAAATTACTTCGACAATTTTTTTATATGACTCATCAAAACGATAAGTATCAAAAAGGTTTGACGTCATTTCTATTGCAGTATTACAAACACTCTCTTGTGAAATCATTTTTGTTAACTCTACTTTAAAAATTAATTCGCGGTAATTAACATCGATAGTATTTAATTTGAATAATCCATTCATTAAACTAGTTTCTTTAATAACAGGTGTTCGGTGTTGCCATTTAGAATATAAAATATAACTACTGCTTATTATTATCAGTGCTAAAAAAACCGAAAGGCCAATAGTAAATTTGGGATTGTCTTGATAGCTTGGAGGAACAATAAACACGCTAAAGAAGAAGGCGACGAATAAATCAACAGCAGGAAATAGAGCAAAAGGAATTTTTTCAAGGACACCATAAATCAAAATCAGAAATAAACTTAAACAGATCATCCTGAAACGATTTATCTGTTTTGCATTCCAGCGTGGAATCAATAGCAGAGGGACACTAACTAAGATCATAGAAGGGATATGCGCAGATGCCCAAGTCATGCCAAGAGGCATCGAGTAATCGAGAAAAACCTGACTATTTCCCCACAAAGAAGGAAATCTGAGCCAAACAGCAATATAACCTGATAGTAGATTTACACTAATTAAATAGGCTAATAGCAGAGCTACTTTTATTGATGTTTTATGGAATAAATCTTTGTATGTGACTGAATTCATGTAAGATTGTATTTTTAATTATTATTTATTGTTTCAGTATACCGTCGGATTTGTATCAAACATTGTTCTATTTGGCATTTTAGCGATAGAAATCCGTCTACTTTTGGGATTCTCTCTGTATAATGCCCGCTTTTTGTCCGAGGCATCTCTCAAAGTGACCCAGAAACTCCGTAATATCGCAATTATCGCCCACGTTGACCATGGTAAGACAACCTTGGTGGATAAACTGTTAGAGCAATCAGGCACACTTGATTCTCGTGCTGCTCCGGCCGAGCGCTTGATGGATTCCAATGAACTTGAAAAAGAACGCGGAATTACCATCACTTCAAAAAATACAGCCATCAGTTGGAATGATTACCATATCAATATTGTTGATACACCGGGACATGCTGATTTTGGTGGTGAAGTTGAACGCGTACTCTCGATGGTCGATTCGGTTTTATTATTAGTTGATGCAGTCGATGGGCCGATGCCACAAACACGTTTCGTTACACAAAAAGCCTTTGCTATGGGATTTAAACCCATAGTTGTTATTAATAAGATTGATCGAGATGGCTCGCGTGCACATTGGGTATTAGATCAAACTTTTGAATTGTTCGATAAATTGGGTGCAACTGATGAGCAACTCGATTTTCCTGTTGTTTATGCTTCAGCACTCGGTGGTTATGCCGGACTTGAAGAAGAAATTCGCGAAGGTGATATGACACCTTTGTTTGAAACTATTGTTAATGAAGTTCCTGCGCCGGATGTTGACGAAGAAGGGCCATTGCAGATGCAAGTCTCTACTCTCGATTACAATAGTTATGTTGGCATTATTGGCATAGGTCGAATCAAACGCGGTACGATTAAAACAGGAATGCCTATTAGTGTTATTAATGATGATGGCAAAACGCGTAAAGGAAAACTATCTCAGGTTTATAGCTTTCTTGGTTTAGATCGTATTGAAGTAAAATCTGCTTCAGCAGGAGATATTGTTGCGATTGCTGGACTAGACCCATTGAGTATTTCGGAAACGATTTGTGATCAGGAAAATGTTGAAGCATTACCAGCATTAACGGTAGATGAACCAACGATTAGTATGACCTTCCAACCTAATACCTCACCTTTCGCGGGTAAAGAAGGTAAGTATGTCACGAGTCGAAATATTTGGGATCGTTTGCAACAAGAATTGAAACATAACGTTGCCTTAAGAGTAGACACAACAGAAGACGCGGATAAATATAGAGTTTCCGGTCGTGGTGAATTGCACTTATCCGTCTTAATCGAAACTATGCGTCGCGAAGGTTATGAACTTGCAGTTGGTCGTCCAACAGTCATCGTGCATGATGTCGGTGATCATCAAGAAGAACCTTACGAACAACTCACCGTTGATATAGAAGCTGAAAATCAAGGTGCAGTAATGGAAAAACTCGGCGAGCGTCGAGGTGATTTAAAGAACATGCAGCCAGATGGTAAAGGCAGAGTGCGATTGGAATATATTATTCCAGCACGCGGCTTAATTGGTTTTCGTACTGAATTTTTAACATTAACTTCTGGCACAGGATTATTGTATAACGTATTTGATCATTATGGGCCTTACCAATCTACAGGTATCGGACAACGTAAAAATGGTGTTCTAATTTCTAATGGTCAAGGTAAGGCTGCAGGGTTTGCTTTATTTAATTTACAAGAACGCGGAAAGATGTTTCTTGGTCATGCTGAGGATATCTATGAAGGCATGGTCGTTGGTATCCATTCGCGAGACAACGATCTGGTTGTGAATGCGTTAAAAGGTAAACAATTAACTAACGTTCGTGCATCTGGTACTGACGAAAATATTGTTCTGACTACACCTATTAAAATGACACTGGAACAGGCGTTGGAATTTATCGATGATGATGAATTAGTCGAAGTAACACCTAGTTCAATTCGTATTCGCAAGAAACATTTAAAAGAACACGAGCGTAAGACTGCTTCACGTAAAGCTGGGTAATATTTTTATCCAGCTTTTTTATCATCGCTATTGGCGCTTTCATCACTGATTGCACCACGGAATGATTTTATAGCAGATCCAAAATCATGGCCTAAGTTACGTATTTTTTTTGTGCCGAATAGCAATATTATAATTAACAGGATAATTATAAGTTCGGTAATTCCAAATGACATATCATTTCTCCGTTATGTTATTGGGTATTTCCCAATATATAGTTTTTTGGTATTTCATCGTACATCAATATCTCACCACCATGTTTTTCAATAAAGCTATTTGCAGATTCTTTTTGTTTGAAAGGTATAGCTTCCATTTGACCCATGCCGCCGCGTTGTCTGCTATTAATAACGTACATGGCTGATTGCGCCTGAATCCATGTGCTATTTTTCTTTTCAGGATGATCCCAGTCTGTTTTGTCCATTGCAGTTACATAAAATGCAGCTATATCTTTAGACTCTTCGGGTAATAAATTAAAGGCCACCGCATCACGCACAGACGAAAACCAAATTGCTTTTTCTGTATTAGATAAAATTATTTGTGCTTTTGGCCCTGGATGATCTTCAATAATCATATTGCAGTAATAGCCAATATCATCCCGTGTTACATCTTGTGGAGTATAAGTTTGTTTTGGAGAGGAGTTATCGCAAGCAGATAAGGCAAGTATAAGTAAAAAACAAAAAAATAATTTAATATTCATTTAAATTCAAACTTCTCTTTTGTTAAAAATATAAATACTTAACATTAGTGGAATGAGTGACCATAGAATCAATGTCATTATTAATGTGAATGGCGCTAATAGATCAGCTTGAGTAACGCCAGACATGCCGGATACTAATGTGGCAATGTCTGATCCAGTAAGATTAAACAGTCGATAAACATCTGCAGGATTAAATAAAATTAAAACAGCCAATAATTTTGATTGAATGACATGAGTTTTATCAGCTAGTAATACACCAAGTAAGATCAGGTCATAAAAAACAACAATGAATAACCAGAGGACTAAAGATATTCCGGTTGCTGTTGCACGTTGTTGTACAATGACACTGATGAGATAACCCAATGCAATGAATACAGCACCGAGAAGAAGGGAGCTAGCCATCATCAATACATAACTCAGCCATTCTTGACTATTACCAACATCATCAATTAAAAAATAAAGGGCAACGATGCCATATCCAAGAAGTATTGCTATTGAAAGAATAGAAAGATGCCCAAGAAATTTACCAACAATGATCTGCCAGCGTCGGATTGGATAGGTGAGTAATAATAACAAAGTACCACGTTCAGACTCCCCAACGATTGAGTCGAAAGACAACATCAAAGCGATCAAGGGAATAAGATAGATACTAAGACTGGTTAGACTAACCATCGTCACACTCAATTCACTTGCTTTAATAATACCAACAGGAGTTGAGCCTAATAAAGTGAGCGATATAGAAAGAACTGATAATAGTAAAATACTTGCAACGATCCAGCGATTACGTATGCCTTCTTGAATTTCGGCTAGAGCCATTATTAATACTGGTTTCACAATTCTGGATTCCTTAGTTGAACCCGTTTGCACCATGAATCATTTACAAAGAACGGTATATTAAGTGTGCGTTTTTCAGGTTCAGTTGCGCCGACTAAAAAGCCGTGCATAGTAATTCTACGTAAGGCTTTTGCTGTCAAGTAAATGAAGCTGAAAAACGTGCAATTGAATGGGTAGGCAGGAGAACCATCTAATGAGTGAGCACCAAACACAATATAATATTCTTTTTTGAAAAAAATAGTCATAATTTACCGCCGGTCAACTGAGGATTCCAGGATTCATCATTCTCCTCACCGGCAAAATGAATGTAGAGATCATCCAGACTTGTGGGGAGAATTTCGATATCGATGACACCCGAAGGAATTTGAGAAAGTCGTTTTAAAACACTCAGTTTTTCATCTTGATGACAATCATATTCTATAGAGTGATCATTGATCATTCTATAAGCTCTATCAGCTTTAAGTGCCTCACTGACGATTGAAGTTTGACCAGCAAGAGTAGAGACTCGAATCTGGATCGGTAAGTCGGCTGCTACACGCAGCTCATCAAGTGTGCCATGTATGACCAGTCGACCATGTTTCAATATGGCGATACGATCTGTCTTTGTTTCTATTTCAGAAAGAGCATGTGATGAAATAAGTATTGTTGTTCCTGTTGATTTGCAATCTTCAATTATTGTG
>JAJFKK010000132.1 GCA_021773245.1 Gammaproteobacteria bacterium
TTGGGATAACTTTAACTCTACTTTAGTGACGGGGTATATGTAACACTATGATTATATTAATTATTTAGGAAGTGGGTAGTTAGAAGGAATTAATAGTTCTGTATACATTCAAAAAGCCTTTGTACCTCGTCTTTGGCAGAAATCTAATCTAGAAAAATGATTAATTTAGGGCAGGTTTATTATTACGTTTCTCGCCTTTGTGTTGCAGACAAAGACTAGCATTTACATGTCGCCGTTATTTATCCGTTTTTTTCTCAAAGACAGGTCTAACCCATATCAGGAAGCAGGCGGCTGAGATGCCGGATGATCCGAATATCATACACATCACCATGATCTGGTAGCGGATGGCGATTAACGGTGAGATGCCAGATAGTATTTGACCTGTCATCATGCCGGGCAGGGAAACCAGCCCTACTGCAAATAATGAATTGATGATGGGTATTAGTGATGCCTGTAATGCAATGTTTCGGGCTTGTTCGTAGGGGACATCTCTCTCTATTTCTGCGTTTAGTCGTTCAACTGCGAGACTGACGCTATTCATTGAATTCGCAAAGATCATTCCGGCCAGCGGGATCATAAACTGTGGTTGATACCAGGGATCAAGCGTGAGGACTGCTTGTGTTACGAGTAATAAGATCAGGCCTCCACCAAGAGCAATGGACATAAAGGCGTGTTTATATAATAGCCGGCGTTTGGTCTTTATCGTACCCAATGCTATCCAACTCGATGCAAAAACCATTATTGTCAGGATGCTAATGATCAGTCCGGCATGATCTGATTCAAAAATATAAACCAGGAAGTAACCGATGATCAGTAACTGGACTAACATGCGCGCAACAGCATAAAGTGCATTACTGGCGTTTAGCGACCATTTAAACAGGATGGCGATAACAATCAGGGCGGGAATAAAGGTCACTGCCAGATTGATCAAGGGAATTGTTTGAATTGTGGTCGCCATGTTTATATCAATTATAGTTGCGATATGGCGTTGGGGTTAATTATTGTAAATGCTATGACGTTATTACTTCAATCAGAATATAAGTGGTCAGGCTTCATTTTTTTTCACATGTATAAGAACAGACCGGTTCTGTCGTCTGCCTTGATTTTTATCTTTTCTTTAACTTGAGTGTCCCAAATTAAATCTTTAAGAGCGTCTGCTGCTGCTTCTGCGTTATTGTTTGAATCTAATAATTCATAGAGCTTTGGCGCAGTCCTTTCTAAAACTGTTCCTGCTGTTCTTTGCGGTTTCATGAAAGGATCGGTTATGCCATCTGACGCAATAAGTAGTTTTGCACCTTCTTTAGCATAAAAGCTTTTTTCATTTAAATAGAATGATTCTCCTATTCCTACTGCATTACAGAGACCATGGTTTGCGTATTGTTTTGCCCGTTGAATATAATTTTCAGTTGTGATTTCCTGACCATCAATTATAGAGCCAATTTCGGTTAGTGCGGTTTTTTCTGCTTCATCACTTTGCATGTTTAAATCCAAAGGTAAAACCTGAAGTAACTTTCCACTTGGTTTTTTTGCCAGTATAGAAACATCGCCAGCACTAAAAGCAAATAATCCATTTTCTCTGTGTAGTATGCCGGCTATTGCAGCATAAGCGCCTTCATTGATTTTTACTGATTCTTCATTGATTGAATGGATAAGCTCTCTTAAATATCGACTACGTACAATGTCTGCAACATCTTGTTTTAATCTTTCATCAATATATCGAACAACATCGCCGCCTGTCTTGGAACCATCATGACTTGAAACACCATCGGCAACGACATATAGATCTCCCGTTGCCGTTTTGTAATGGCCCCACATGTCTTCACCCTTACAGGTGTTATCAAAATATTCTTTCCAATTGAGTGAAACTTTATCCATAAGAATATTTATACCATCCAGCTAACGTGTGCAGTTAAAGGTGCGGGAGCCCTCTCAATTAGAAACCATCAAACTTTTTTCATAGCCACTTCGAAGGCATCTTCAAAATGAAGATTGAGTGGTATACCGTCTCTGTACATATGAATCAATAATTCCTGTTGCGTTTGATATTTTATATCGCCAATGGCAAGTGGGCCTATGCCAACCGCACCACTTTTACTGGCGGCAAGCGGTTTGCCATTATCAAGCAGATTAAGACCGGCGATACCCGCTGGTGGCACTGCATTTAAATCGGCTGCGACTTTGAGTTTTGTTGCGGCGGCGACCTGGGTTTCATCCAATACTTGTATGCCAGCCTTGGCTGTTGCAAATATAACATCGGCTTCTGGTAACAAGTCTTCGAGATGGTCACTTGCATCACCCTTTACACCTTCAACAACAGTGCCATATCGTGTATTACAAAGCTCTGCTACATGATTAGCTTTATCAACTGCTCGACCAAGTATTGTGACTTCGGCACCCAGTTTTGCTGCCAGTACTGCGGCTGATGCACCTACGGGACCTGTGCCACCGATTACTAAGATACGTTGCCCTGTTAGTTCTTCTTTATTATTAACTTTGAGTTGATGTGCAACAGTGGCGACCATTGCTGCAGAAGTTGTAAACGCGCCGCTTGGATCAGTAAGAACAGAAATATCAAAAGGTGACACCATGGCTTCTTTCGCTGCATTAAACATATCCATAGCAAGGTGCATGTCTCTGCCACCAATAAATATGCCGGTTCGTTTTAAGCCTTTTGGTCCACGTGAGAAAATCGTATCTTGAACGATGGTTGCAACTTCGTCTAAGTTAACCCCCAGATAAGGTACGCCAGTCCAGCCAGCGTCAAACGCCATGTTCACATCAAATGCACTGAGATTTTTCTCAGGCGTTATCATATGTAAAAGATACGTTTTTTCCATTTTTAGATCCTTATTTTATTTATTCTATAATTATAAAGGAACAGTACCTTTATCCATAGAATATAATAATACTTTAATTATGGCTCATTAGCTTTCATGTCGGCGTGAAATTCTGTGTAAACGTAGACTGGAATGTCGAGCGAGCCAAGGGATTTTTCTACCACTGGCCAAACGTCATCCCAGTTGAGGCCGCCAACACCAGTGGCGAGTTTTGGCAATGCCAGTGAACTGATATTTTCTTTCTTAATTATTTTTACCAATTCTTTTAAGCTCTGTTTGACGTTTTTGACCGTTGCCTTGCCGGGTTTTGAGCCATGTTCGTATCCACCTTCTTGGGTAAGTAGATTAATAATACGAACTGAGTTTGCGCCACCCCACATCCAAGCTGTTCCCGGTTTTGCATGTTGTTGATGACACCAATGATGAAAATCTTTGTGCATCGACGGGTAGAGGTTATGTAATGACATAGCAAGACCTTGGTTCATTGGATCGTTCGGGGCTATGCCATGGGCTATGGCTTGTGCTTTAGTATGTAAGATATCGCCTTTAACTTGATGAAGCATATGGATTCCTTATGAGAGTTATTTAATGTGGGTTAAATGTAACAATAACCCTATACAAGAGAGTTGATTTAAATCAAAAGGACTCTTTTGAATTTTTAAATGATTTACATTTTATTTGGTATTTTGCCTTTTTATACTATTTACTTTAGCCTAGTTTACACAATTTAGTTTCTGGTTTCTCAGATGAAGTTATACCTCATTTTCCCTTTAATCTTGTTGCTGCTTGGATGCGGCAAGACGAGTTCTGAATATTTTCCTTTGGGTGAGAATATTAAATGGGAATATCGGATTCAAAAAGAGTTGGGTAATAATCAGAATGAGGGCAAATCCATCATTGCGCAATTAGATCGCGTAAAAGAGGGTGGCGTCTATTATTTTCCCTATCTTTATGCGAATGGTGAAACGCTTTATTACAACAAGAATGAATCTGGAATTAAGCTTTCATCTTCGCCTGATCAAAATGGACAGATTTTTATAAAGACGCCCATAGAAATTAATAGCAATTGGTTGAGAGAGACACGTATTGAGTTGCTTAATAGTCGGCATGAATCCTTTGCTGGTGGTGAATCATTTATTAGTCAGGGCGAGAAGATATTTTTAGAAAATACGGTTACCAGTTTTGACGAAACCATAACAGTTCCTGCAGGAGTCTTCAGCAATACCATGCGCATTGATAGTTCAGTTTCTATTACGGTGAAAGAAAGAACGCGCGGAATTGACGCAATTCAAATTGAACAAACAGAATGGTACGCACGTGGTGTTGGTCTTATTAAACGAACTCGCAGAGAGCTCAGCGTGCCTGAGAAATACAATGCAACACAGGTAACTGAACTAATTCGGTTCGAACGCGATTAGCAATTTAACGCTAAGGCATCAATTCTTTAATCCTCTAGAGAAATAGTTACGTCTAGCGAACCTTCATTATCGAAAAAGAAGCCTGGAGCATCGTTGCAGGCAAGATAGAGTGTGCCGTCATTTTCTGCGGTAAAGGTGAATTCTGATCCTATATAGAAGCTTAATGAATTTTGTCCTATTTTACCTATTAATGCAGCATGCGAGCGTTTAGCGACAATTTGATTTCCGATATCCCAACATGTGATGGTATATAGATCTTCACCTGTCGGGCCTGTTAAGGGACATAATGGATTCAATTGCCATTGGCCACGCGCTGTTATTTTATAAGTATTACCTCGTATTATCTCAACGCCGGCATTTTGCCAACTTTCAACTATCGAAGAAACAGCGCTGTTAACCTTCTTTGAACTTACATGGTTTAAGTCTTGAGCCGAAACATTATCAACAAAAGTTAATGAATCTTTTTTAATAGCGTATCGCTCCGCAAAGTCTGTTCGTGATTTTGCTATTTTATTTTCAATCTCTATTTCTTTTTGTTTAGCGGCTTCGTCTTGAGCAAGTTTTTCTTCTGCTATGCGTCGTTCTTCGACGAGACGTTTTTCTTCTTGTAGTTTCTGTTGTGCTTCTAAACGAAGTTTCTCTTCTTCAAGTTCTTTCTGTTTTTTTAACTCTGCTAGTTGTTCTTCCAATTCCTGTTTTTCTTTTGCAAGACGTTGCTCTTCAGCAAGGCGTTTTTCATCTTCACGTTTCTTCTCTTCTGCTAACAGTTTTGCTTCGGCTTCCTTCTTTTTAGCTTCTTCTTCAATCAGGTGTAGTTCGGCTAATTGTTTTTCTTCTTCTTCTAGCTGTTTTTGTTTTTCTGTTTCAGCGAGTTTTGCAGATATTTCCTGCCGTAAACGTTCTTCATCAATTTGCTTCCGTTCTTCTTCTAAGCGTTGTCTTTCCTGATCGAGTTCTTGTTGATCGGCTAACAATTTTTCCTCTGCAAGTTCCTTTTCCTGAACCGCTTGAATGATAGGGCTTTCAATTTGTTGTTCGCTCTCATCTATGTTTTGTTTAACTTGATTAGATAGTTCTTGCGTTTCTAAGGCTATTTCCTCAGCTTGAATAGTTTGATTATTAGTCGACGTTTTCATATAAAAGACACCTGCTGTAATAAGCATGATTGTTATTAAAAACAGTGCCAGTATTTTAGGTACGATGCTTTTCTTTGATTCAGAACGTTGTTTAGGTTGCGTTGTTGCATTTTCTCGTCGGTCAGAAATCTGTGTCGAAATATTTTCCTGATTAAAATCAAACTCACGCCGCCATTCACTAATGCTTTGCGGTCTGTCTATAGGTTTGAAACTGATAGCGCGATCAATCGCTTTTAAAAATGATTCTGAATATTGTCCTGCGCCAATTAACGTCGCAGACATAAATGTATCCTGACTACCATCGAGCAATGACTTACTACGATCCACAGCATCTAAAGGCGGTCGTCCTGCAATAGCACGATAAAGCGTTGCACCTAGGCCATAAATATCTGTCCATGGACCTTGCTCATCACTCTTTGAATAGTATTGTTCAAACGGTGCATAGCCGGGTGATACAAGCGTGGTTAGTGTTTTTACCTGTCCCGTTACCGATTGTCGGGCAGAACCAAAGTCCAGTAATACTGGGCTACCGTCTTTACGTATGAAAATATTATCTGGTTTGATGTCACGATGAATAAATTCATGTTTATGAACCAGTTCAAGTCCATCGAGAATAGGTTCAATGATTTTTAATAAGGTAGATTCGTCGAGTGTTTTTTTACCTTTAAGTAAAGTTTGTAAACTTTTACCTTCTTCATACGGCATGATCAAATAGCCAGTATTATTTTCCTCGAATACAGCAAAGATTCTAACGATATTAGGGTGTTCAAATTTAGAGAGTGTTTTGGCTTCTGTGATAAAGCGATCCAGTCCCCATTCAAATTGAGGTTGGGTATTACCTGATAAGGGATGAACCGAATGATCGCCTTCGCGGACTGCAAAGTCAGATGGAAGATACTCTTTAATTGCTACAGGTCTATCGAGATTTAAATCTAGTGCTAAATAGGTAATACCAAAGCCGCCTTGACCCAGTACGCTTTTAATCTCATACCAATGCAGCTTGTATCCAGCGTCTAGAGCGTTTCGATGTGAGCGTTCTGTCATGATATTCCTGATTTATTATTTTTGCTTACTATACCTCGTTGCTAATAGTCATTCACTACTCAGACATTCGTCTCATTTTTACTACATTTAACATTGAGTATATTAAATTTCATAATATAAGCTTGACCTTTCGTCTAAAGCTTCATATATTTCTGTAAATACAGAAATAAAAGAAATATGCAGATGAAATTAACACCGGTTATGGAAAAATACATTCTCCATTGGGGAGAAATGGGCAACCGCTGGGGTGTAAACCGCTCAGTTGCTCAAATCCAGGCCTTATTGTATTTATCGCCTGAGCCTTTACCGGCTGAGGATATTTCAGAAATATTGGGTATCGCACGTTCTAACGTGAGTAATTCTTTGAAAGAATTGCAGAACTGGGATTTGATTCAGATAGCCCATGTGATGGGAGATAGACGTGACCATTTTCAGTCTGGAAAGGATGTTTGGGAAATGGTGACTGCGATTATGGATGGTCGTAAACGACGTGAGATTGATCCTACTATAGCTTTTTTAAAGGATATCTCGTCTGAGATGGAAAAGGACAAACATACACCGAAAGAAGTGAAGGAACGTATTGATTCAATGTTGGAGTTTACTGAAGAAGTCGGTGGTTGGTATGAGAAGGTTAAGGTATTACCAAGAAGTACCTTGTTGAAGATTATTCGTATGGGTTCAAAACTTTCAAAGGTGGTAAGCGGTTAAGTTTTTTTTGAGTTTATATTTCTGTTTAAACAGAAATTACTGAAAACAAATAAAAAAGGAAGCGATGATGAGTACTAAAGCATATTGGAATTGTTTCTCTAGTGAGACTTTCGCTAAAGAGTTGAGAAAAGCGAGTGCTAAAAAAAATCATACAGATTTTAAAAGATTGGTTGGTGACGAAGGTTGGAACAAACTTGTACCTGCAATTCGCGAGCGTTTTTCAAAAACATACAGTAAAACTGAGGCAGTTATTTATAAAGGCTCCATGATGACGGTTCGCAGTAACTTTACTGGCTGGTGTTTGGCACAAATATGTCGATTAATGGGTACGCCACTAACGCCATACTCAGGTATTGATGTGTCTACTATCGTTAGGGTATATGAAAATGAAGATAACACAGGGACAGTTTGGGAAAGAGAGTATCAATTCCCAAATAGGAAACCGCTAATTGTTCGTTCAACAAAGATGTTAGACGTTGATGAAACTCTTTTAGAAAGTGTCGATGGTGGTATCAGAATGCGTTTAAAAGTTTTTGAAGAAGAAGGGCGTTTAATTTTTTTAAGTACGAGTTACTTCATAAAAATATTAAATATCAGAATACGGATACCTTCTTTATTAACACCTGGGATTACAAGAGTGGAACACGTTGATGAAGGTAATGGTTTTTTCCGGTTTATACTTTCTATGAAACATCCCTATTTAGGTGAAATGTTTTATCAAGAAGGACTATTTCAGTAAGGCACAATAATGGAAAATGTCTTAATCTTATTAACGATTCAAGGAGTCTTAGGTGGTTTTGATAACTTTTGGCATCATGAATTAAAAGAAGCGTTACCCAGTAAACGTAGTGCGCGTAATGAATTATTGTTACATACGATTAGAGAATATATCTATGCCGTTATCTTTTTTCTCCTTGCATGGTATGAGTGCCATGGGTATTGGTCTATTGTTATTTCAGGTTTGTTAGGAATAGAAATTGTTATAACAATATTAGATTTTTTAGAAGAAGATAGAACGAGAAAGTTACTTGCATTAGAAAGAGTGTTGCATACGATTCTAGCTATAAATTTTGGTTTTTTTATTGCCATAGTTTCACCTGAACTTATTCGGTGGTTTGAGTTACCAACTGAATTAGTAGCAACAGATTACGGCTTATGGTCGTGGGTGTTAACGGTATTCAGTGTTGGTGTATTTTTTTGGGGAGTACGAGATATGTGTGCAGTAATAAAATTAAGTAGACCTGAAAAATGGAAAAAATATCCTATACGTCATGGTTCCAAGGCGAATGCGAGAATGATATTGGTGACTGGTGCTACTGGCTTTATTGGTCAAAGCCTATGTAGAACGCTGATTAAAAATGGTGATAACGTCATTGTCTTAACGAGACAATACGAAAAAGCAGAAGATTTGTTTGGGCCGCATGTGAAAATTGTAACAAAGTTGGATGAAATTGAATCTAACACTGTATTTAATGCTGTTATTAGTCTCACAGGCGCACCAGTTGTAGGTGGCCTTTGGACGAAGAAGCGTAAACAACTCTTGATTGATAGTCGTCTTAATGATTTGAAATCTCTTAAAACGATGTGTGAAAGATTAACGACAAAGCCTAAGATATTAATTAATGCATCAGCAATTGGTTTCTACGGTATACGAAAAGATGAGTTAATTACTGAAAAGGAACAAGGGCAAGAGATATTTCAATCCGAGCTTTGTCAGGCTAGAGAAAATGCAGCTTTAGCCTTTGAAGAATATGGAACACGTATTTGTAATTTAAGAATTGGTTTGGTTTTTGATAAAGACGGTGGCGCATTTCCGCAAATGGCACGACCGATTAAATTTGCTTTGGGTGCCGTTTTTGGATCGGGTAAGCAATGGATGTCATGGATTGATAGGTCTGACTTAATTCGGGTCATGTTATTCCTATTAAGTCAGGAGCAATTATCAGGTGCAATAAATGCAACCGCTCCAGAGCCAACGACTAATGGAGATTTTACCAAGAAAGTTGCTGACAAGTTCAATAGGCCAGTATTTTTTAAAGTACCCGACTATGTTTTAAAGACAATGCTTGGTGAATTATCGCAACTTTTTCTTGAAGGGCAGCGTGTTATTCCTGAAAAGTTGTTAGAAGCTGGGTTTCGATTTAATCACAATTCTTTTGACGGGATGTTGTCTGTATTTGATAAAAAAGAAAAATTAGAGTCATTTGAGGAAGTGAAGGTTTATTACAATGAGCAATGTCCAGTATGTAACTTTGAGGTATCTCATTATAAACGTAGCGCTAAAGTTGATGAATGTAGTATAGAGTTTAATGATATTAATAAAGATAAAGAGATTCTTTCAATGTATCGATTAAGCCATGCTGATGTTAAACGTCGAATGTATGCGCATGATGAAAATGGAAAGCTTGTTAGCGGTATAGATGCCTTTTTAGCAATATGGAGACGCTTGCCTAAATATAATTTCTTGGCAAAAATAATAAGTTTGCCATTAGTATATTGTCTTGCAGATCTGGTGTATGAAGTAATTATGGTGCCAGTTTTAGCTTACTTTAATGAAAGGCGTAGTAGAAAGAGTTTAGTTTAATGTAGGAGTATGTGACATGAGTGTTATAACGGAAATAAAGAGAATGAAAGCGAATCGTGCTAAAGATACAGCTTTGATTGATTTAGCACTTAATAATGATGGATCAGTAGCACAGTTATTAGGCTCTATCTTTAAAGAGTCGATAGCGATTGATCTATTAAAACAAAAATACTGTCGTATCAGCACTGAGCAATGGGATGATGTCGATGAAAATGAAGGTATCTTGATGCGCAATGTATTTCTTAAAGGAGAAGATACGGACACGCGCTATATATATGCCAGCTCTTTAATAAGAATTGATAAATTACCGAATGAGTTTGCCGACGATTTATTAAATAAAAAATTAGGTATTGGTGAAATTATTAATAAATACGCTATTGAAACGTATCGCCGTATCATTGATATAAATACAATCGATAGTAATATTATGCACGCCATGTTTTCTGTGAAAGGCGATATTTCCTGTAGGGTATACAAAATCTATATTAACAAAGCTCCTGCTATGTTAATTACCGAGTATTATCCTAATGAATTATTCGCTAGTACTTAGATAAGATAGAGAAAATTATGAATGAACA
Source organism: Gammaproteobacteria bacterium (assembly GCA_021773245.1). Classification (GTDB taxonomy): domain Bacteria; phylum Pseudomonadota; class Gammaproteobacteria; order Eutrophobiales; family Eutrophobiaceae; genus UBA7359. Next base: position 10,306 of record JAJFKK010000132.1, read on the forward strand.
TGAAAAGATAAATTACGTTGAGTTTCCAGCAAAGAATCTTGAGGCTACGAAAGCGTTTTTTACTAAAGCATTTGCTTGGTCATTTGTAGATTATGGCCCGGATTACACGGCATTTTCAGACCAAGGTTTAAACGGTGGTTTTTTTAGAGCTGATTTATCGTCATCTGCTAAAAATGGTAGTGCATTGATTGTTTTTTATAGTCGTGAATTAGAGCAGACATTATCTAAAGTTGAAGAAGCGGGTGGTACTATTTTACAGCCCATTTATTCATTCCCGGGTGGTCGTCGATTTCATTTCTCTGATCCAAGCGATAATGAATTTGCAGTTTGGTCTGAACCTGAAGAATAAGGAGTTAAAAATGTCAGAGTGTTATGAAGGTAAAGGAATGTGTCTTTGTGGTTCTGTATCAATTACAGTTCAGAGTTTAGATAACAGTATCGGCGCATGTCATTGCGATATGTGTCGACGATGGGGTGGTGGACCTTTTATAGAAATTAATTGTGGATCTAATGTTTCTTTTGAAGGTAAAGAAAATATTACTTGTTTCGCTTCATCTGAATGGGCAGAACGTGGTTTTTGTAAAAATTGCGGCAGTCATTTATTTTATAAATTAAAAGAAGGTAATCAACACATGGTGCCTATCGGTTTGTTTAAAGAAACTGAAGGTTTAGTTTTTGATACACAAGTATTCATTGATGAAAAACCTTCCTATTACAGTTTTTCTAATAAAACCAAAGAGATGACAGGTGAGGAACTATTTGCTGAGTTTGCTCCACCGTCGGAATAGTTTTGTCGTAACATATCGATAATTAATTTTTATGTATGTCCCTTTTTTTACTAAGCAATGAAGTATAAAGGTATCGAAATAGAATGAATGTTATCAACATACCTTATTCTTCAGCTTGAATTTCAGGTCCCATTTTATGCCAATCGATATTTCTCGTTAGGTACATTGCTAAACCAAGGATGGCAAATAAACCAATGCTACCTAATATTAATGCGAAACCTTCTGAACGTAATGTGACAAATAGATAGCTATAGAGTCCTGATAAAATATAAAACACGTGTGTCGCTTTTTTTCTGCTATTTAAAATACTTTTACTGTATAGCGAAATAAGACTGATCGAAGCGATTGAGCTAATGAAATATGCCGTTACAAAACTGACATGTTCTGCTAATGAAAGTAATAACAGATAAAAAATACAATTAGCGACACCGACAAAAAGGTACTGAATCGGGTGTAACAATGCTTTACCAAATAATTCTGCAAAATAATAGACAAGAAAGGTAAGGCCGATAAACAATATCGCGTATTTAGCAGCGCGCGTGATTGTTTGATAAGTATCAACAGGTTGTATTAGTCTAATGCCAAATGGTGGTTTAGCATTAAGCCAGCTTAGTGAAATATTTTCACTATTTTCATTACTAAACTCAGTAACAATATCATTGATTTCTCAGGAAGCGGTAAATCCTTCACTGCTAATTTCGCGTTTAGTTGGTAAATGACGGCCATAAAAACTTGGTGATTCCCAGTTTGATTTAATTGCGATACTGGTATGCTTTGAAGAAGATAAGAATGAAAATAATTCACTACCTGCTAATGTCATGAAATACTGAAATTTATGACTTTTATTTATATCTAATAAGTGTGTTGGTAGCTTTGCTGTAAATATTATTCTGTCAGATTCTGTCACATCGCCTTCAGGGCTTAGTATTATTTCTTCATTATCCCAAAGAAATTTAATTGGTTTTTTTAAGGCACGACTACCTTGTACAGGAATACGAATAATGCCGTCGTTTAACTGGAGGTGACTTTTTTTCGTATTATTGTTTTTTGGTTCGAGTAAATTAAATTTACCGCTAATTTGAACATCAGCAGTATAGACCGGTACTTTGTATATACCTCGGTAACGGATTTGTGTTTCTATCGTTGTATTGACTGTCATGTCTTCGGGCTGAAGATGTTTATTTTTTTGTTCTGCTGACCAACCAGATTTGTTTGGAAAGGTTCTTACATAGGGCAGCGTTAACACGGGGCCCATGATTAATTGTTCTTTACCCCATGAAGCCGTTATCTCACTGCTCGCTTGGCGATATAGATGCCCTCTATCAGCAATCAGGCTTTCGACCATACCCATTGGGATGAGTAACAATAGGATGAGAAAGCCAATAAACAATACGCGAAAGGTATTCGAGTTTTTAATATTGACCCACTTCATGGTCTTTCCCCTGTGATCTAAATAGTGTTACTAATAAGAACACAGAAAAAAGACAATCTTGGGTATAAAAGCGGGTAATCGACTGACCAAATAGGGCAAAAAACAGGCAGTCTCTTTATCGTTTAAATATTTCGTATATGATTAGCTAATGGTTATTCAGTCATTAAAAATTTATCGAAGTTTATTTATTATTTTTTATTGTTGCCTAGTTTCTTTCCCTCTCTTTGCAAATGAAGCTGATATCAATGTTGTTAATGTCTTTGATTCGCTTATGGCTGAACATGAAGGGAAAACCGGAATTTATGTTCTTGAAAAAGGGGAAGAGTCTTTACTTGGCCGTGCCTGGTTAACGGATAAGGCGCAAGAGACGATTGATATTCAGTATTTTATCTGGAGTACTGACAACGTTGGAATATTAGCAAGTGAAGCTCTGTTACGCGCAGCAGAGCGTGGCGTTAAAGTACGAGTGTTAGTTGATGACTTTCTGATTGATGCTGCTGAAGAAAGTTTATTGGCATTGGCTACTCATCCTAATGTCAGTATCAAAATATACAATCCACGTCATTCGGTTGGTATTTCGAGTTGGAAGCGATATTTTTATTTAATAACAGGATTTCGAAAGAGTAACCAACGCTTACACAATAAAATTGCGATATTTGATGGGCGTGTAGGAATTACTGGTGGCCGTAATATGGCAAACGAGTATTACGATTTTGATCATGAATATAATTTTCGAGATCGTGATGTGATATTGGCTGGTCATAGTGTTCTCGATATGACCAGGGTTTTTAATGAGTTTTGGAATACTGAATTATCTGTGTCAGTAGAAGAGTTATTAGAAGCAACATTGGAAGATATTACTGAAGATGAAATTAATGATGCAAGGAAAGTTTTACATATCTATGCAGGAGACTCTGCTAACTATGCGGCTGAAGTTAAAAGTGCTTTAGAAAATATGACGGTAAAGGTCATGAAACTTTGGCCAATGTTGATATGGGACGATACTGTATTTGTAAGCGATAAGCCGGGTAAAAACACAGGTGATTCCGGTTTAGGTGGAGGAGGTGATTCAACAACATATTTACTTAATGAAGTCATGCTAGCTAAAAAAAGCATTACCATTCAATCTCCTTATCTTGTTATGCCAAAAGGTGGGTTGGGAGTATTTTCTGATTTAATTAAGCAAGGCGTTACAGTGAATATAGTTACTAATTCACTGGCTTCCACTGATAATTTATTAGCCTTTAGTGGATATCAGAATCAAAAGAAAGAATTATTAGATATAGGTATTAACGTATTTGAATACAAACCTTATCCCGCAATTGCAAAAGAATTACTTATGCGAGCAGGCTATACAAAAAAGAAAATGCCTGTTTTTGCTATTCATGCAAAGACAATGGTTATAGATAGTAAAACTCTTTTTATAGGTACTTTTAATCTAGACCCTCGTTCCGCAAATCTTAATACAGAAGTTGGTGTGATTGTTAAAAACGAGATATTAGCAAATACAGTTGAAGAAAATATTTTAGAGGATGCAAAACCGGAAAATAGTTGGGAAGCAAGAAAGGTCAATGCTAATAAAGAAGGTGGTTTTATAAAACGCATAAAGCTTTTTTTCTTCCGTCTATTACCTATGGAAGCGGTACTGTAGATAAGGGGCCTCTAATTAATAGTAGATACCTTTTCGTATTTATCGCAGAATGAGTTATTCAACTAATTCTAAATAATGACTTAATAGGCATTGATATGAGTAAATATTCGTTGTTTCAAATTCCACCGCTTTCTTTTTATTCCACCGATCTTTATCGAGACATGGCATTAAAGAAGAAGGGTGTCGGTTTTGGATATTTATTTTTGTTATTAGCTCTATGTTGGTTGGTACTGGTTATCTCAGTCGATTTTCATGTTGATTCCTATCTTGAAGAGACTGCACCAGAGATGCTTTCCCAGTTTCCCGCTATTACTATAATAAATGGACAAGCTTCTATCGAAGAATCGCAACCTTATTTTATTCGTGATCCGGAAACTAGCGAAAATATTGCAGTTATTGATACAACGGGGACTATAAATTCATTGGATGACACGGAAGCCGTTATTTTACTAACCAGAACTCATGTCATGGTTGAGAAAAATGATATAGAAACGCGTACGTTCGACCTGAGTGAAGTCGGAGATATTATTATAGATAGAGAGTTACTTTCTGTTTTTGTAGAAGCAACAAAATCTTATCTTCCCGTTGTTATTTATCCGTTCGCATTAGTAGGCTCATATTTCTATCGTATCATCCAAGTATTGATCTATGCCCTTATCGGATTGTTATTTGCATCAATTTTAAAAACCGAACTTGATTATCCTCAGTTATTACGTTTATCTGTTGTCGCTATAACGCCAGGCATCATAATTAATACTTTCCTTTGGGTTTTAGGTATTGATCTACCAATGTCAGGAATTATGTTCTTTATATTAGCTATGGTGTATTTATTTCTAGGAGTTAAATCGACGGCAGGTGAAGGCGAAGAAGAAGTAAGCACTTAGCGGCTACCTTAATCGATACTCTATATCTTTGACATTTTCTGTACGGGCATTAACATCTAACTACGTACACTACCTCAAGGTTTTATATTAGATGTTGATTGTTATTTCCCCTGCAAAAACGCTGGATTTTGAAACAGCGCCAATAACCAAAGAGTTTACTCAACCTGAATTTCTGAAAGAATCCCGGAAATTGATTTCAGATCTCAAAAAATTGAGTCCTGCTGAAGTATCATCTTTAATGAAGATTAGCGATAAACTTGGCACACTAAACTTTCTTCGTTTTAATGATTGGAAGACACCATTTAATTTGAGTAATTCCAAGCAAGCATTGTTGGCATTTAAAGGGGATGTGTACACAGGGCTTGATGCTGAATCATTAAGTAATCAGGATTTGAAATTTGCACAAAAACATCTTCGGATATTGTCCGGACTATACGGTGTTTTAAAACCTTTGGACTTGATGCAAGCCTATCGGCTTGAAATGGGAACACAGTTTGAAAATAAAAATGGCAAAGATTTATATCAGTTCTGGGGCAAGAAAATTACCGAACAAATTAATAAAGATCTTAAAGCGAGTAAGAGTAAGCATTTAATTAACTTGGCATCAAATGAGTATTTTAAATCATTGCAAGCAGATGATATTGAAGCGGATATTATTGTTCCTGTGTTTAAGGACTTTAAAAGTGGTAAGTATAAGATAATCAGTTTCTATGCTAAAAAAGCACGTGGTTTAATGAGTGCTTATATTATAAAAAATCGAATTAAGAATCCGGAAGATTTAAAAGGATTCAATGTTGATGGATATAAGTATTACAAATCCGAATCAGATGGAAATAATTGGGTGTTCCAGCGCAAGCAAGCTTAATATTCTATTTGTCTTCTTCGTCGAGGACTTCGCCTTCGATGAGATTTCCTTCCTTTTCTTGTCTGCGTTCGTCCTTCCAGTTAGCAAGAATAATAGCTAGCAGACCAAGAATTATTTCATCTATCAATGGAATAAAATCAGGAATAAATAGATCAACAACAAATAAACTGATAACGATAAGAAATAAGTTTTTGAATTTTAGTTTATTGGCGAATGCCAAGAATGTTGCAATAAGTACTGATGGGTTCATATATCAAGTATATCAAAAGTAAGGGTCAAAAATAGAGGAATAATTTAAATAAGGCTATTGAAATATAAGCAGGTAATCCCATATATAGACTATATGGCTGGGTGGCAGAACACCGTATGCAGCGGTTTGCAAAGCCGCCTATGTTGGTTCGAATCCAACCCCAGCCTCCAGTTTATTTGTGTTATCTTCCTCTTTTCGGCGGGTACCCCACCCGTCGTCGTTTTAATTATTTCTTAAGTCGGACTTGAATTTTTTCTTCGCCTAGTTCAACGACGTCTCCGGAAATAATTTTTTTCCGTTTTCTCGTTTCTACCTCTCCATTAACTAATACGTTTCCTTCTGCAATGAAAAATTTAGCTTCACCACCACTTGATGCCATGCCTTCAAATTTTAATAATTTAAAAAGCTCGACCGGTTCTTTTGAAATTTCAACTTCTCTCATAATATAGCTTTCTAATAAAATTAATTTTGTTCAAGACAGCCCCAGCCATCACCGAGGCCATTAAATTTTGTCGCATGCATTTCTAATAAATCCTGGTAGCCAGAGATTTCTTCATAAGTAGCTTCCATAAAGACATAGACAATTATTTCGAAAGGGTAGTCTTTGTTTTCTTTATTGTCGGATAGAAGAATTTTTTGACGGTTAGTTAATAATGTCTCGCCAAATTTAAGCGCTTCATCTTCATTTGAAAATACAATGGTAAATTCAATTTCTCTAGGTTTAGATAAATCGTCACCATTCTCAAGCATCTCCCATAATGCATCGCCATTAACATCATCAGGGAATAGTTCATTATCTCTTTTCATTTAGTTATCTTATTTTCTTTTAAACTTGTCGCATTATAGTAGATAATCTTGTGACGATGCGACTGATTAGATTACTTAAGCGTGATATAGCCAAAGAATGCACTGACTGGGTTAAAGACAGTATTATTTCAGAAGATCAGGCAAGCAAAATTTGCGATAGATACGGCATAGACTATAAGAAAGCTTCTGAGCAAACTTATGGCTATGCTGTTTTAATGGGCTTAGGATATCTGTTTATTGGTCTTGCTGTTATCACGTTGCTTAGCGCTAATTGGGATGATATACCTCGTTCTATAAGGATGTTAGGTTTATTGTTACTGACAACAAGTACTCATCTGTTTGCCCTTAAAAAATACAAAGAGAACCAAATACCTACTGCGATAGGTTTATTTTTTCTAGGCAGCTTATTTTATGGCGCTTCAATAATGTTGATTGCGCAGATATATCATATCGATGAACATTATCCTAATGGTATCTTTTGGTGGGCAGTTGGCGTTCTGCCATTAGGGGCCTTGCTTCAAAGTTCATTGTTAATTTCTTTGACAATGGTTTTAGCATTCATTTGGTTTTTCGTTGAGTCTGGTTTGAATTATTTTCCTATGTTGTTTCCAATCTTCTTGGCTGTGTTAGCTTGGCATGTTTTTAAAGTAAAACAGAGTTACGTTCTTTTTTTAAGCTTTGTCGTAGGTCTTGGGGTTTATCTTGAATACGCTTTGTCATGGTGGATGGGCGATGGCTATCGATTTAATTTTGAAATAGAAAATGCTGTTTTTTGTATTGGTTTATTTATTGCCTATCATGGTTTTTCGAAGTGGCTTGTGAGCCAGAAGGATCCAAAACTTGTTGATTATGGAACAGTACTCGGGTTATGGGCATTGCGTTTTATGATCTTTACCTTGCTCATACTAAGCTTTGACTGGTTATGGGAAGAACTGATTGAAACTAACTGGATTAATTCAGGCTTTTCCATAGTTCTAGCCGCTGTCTTTTCTATTATTGGAGTTTGTTTTTCTTATTTTGGAAATCGTCAGTTCTATTCAACGCTGTCTTTTGCATTACTTTATGTCTTTGGTCTTTATATGGTGATGCAAACTTATGATGATATTTATGCACTTTATTTTCAGATTGTTAATAACATTGTCTTAATCATTGCCGGCGTATGGTTAATTGTGAAAGGTATTAAAGAGAGTGTGACGCATTACTTCTTTTTGGGAGTAACAACTATTCTGGCGACGGGTTTATTGCGTTATATAGATTTAGTTGGTGACTATATCGGTGCTTCAATTCTATTTATTATTTTTGCTGTTATTTTGTTATCTGCTGCGCGTTTTTGGAAATCTCACCAACGTTCATTACAAAAATCATGAAGCTAGATAATAAAAAAATAATGTATGGGTTGATTGCGACAATCGCATTGCAGTTAGCAGTGTTAATAATGGAATATGGTAATGCAGTTTATCCACTGTTAACTGGAACAGAGATTAAGATAAAAGTTGTACCAGTTGATCCACGCAGTTTATTTCGAGGTAATTATGCTCGCCTTAATTACGATATAAGTCGTGTATCTTTGCCAGAAGAGTCTAGAGCCCCTCGAGTAAACGAAGTTATCTATGTTAAATTAAAACAAGATAGGGACGGTTTGTACTTTGAAGAAGGAGTAAGTCTTTCAAAACCGGACTCTGGCCTTTTCATAAAAGGGCGAGCCAGACATGCCCATTCAAGAGATGTTCAAGTGCGTTATGGTATAGAAGCATTTTTTGCACCGAAAGAAAAAGCACTCGATTTAGAAAGGGAATTACGTGCAGGTGGTGTTGCAATTATTAAACTGACAAAAAATGGTAAGCCAGCACTCTTGGATATTGTTGCGAATAAATAACAATTAAACTTGATTCGCCAATAGTATTAATTATTGATACTGATAAGGCAGCATATTTAGACAATAACATTACAAGTTTAAATAACAATTTATTTTATGTAATTTCCTCAACAGCTAACCCAGCTGAATAAAAAAAGAGGAAATACAATGAAATTAATTACACTAAAATCAACAGTTCTTGCATTAATCGTAGCAAGCCCGATATCCGTTATGGCGGCTGAACAGATTCAAGAAAAAAACGTTTCTAATAATCCTATTTATGCCATTGCTCAGATTCCTATAGCAGGAGTAAGAGTAGCAACAGGTGCTGTAGCTCTACCATTAATGATTGTCGGCGAAATCGGAAATGTTAGTGGTGAAGTGGGTAAGAGCCTTTGGCAAGGAGCAACAGGCAAAAATACTAAACCAATGCAATCTGTAGATGCAAAGTCTCCAATTGATAGTAATGAAGATTATTTATAACTACTAATCAATACGGAGGAATGTTTAGAGCATTCCTCCGTGCCGTTTTAATAGACCTATTTGTATTGTTTGGCGGCCCAGTTTTTATCTCCGCTTTCTATATAAGCAGGAATATCTTTTAACCAGGTTTCTCTAACACCTAAACTATAGTTTAGGTAGAGTTTGTCATCGACTAAGGTAAAGGCTTCTGGATCAGAGGAGACAACAAATCCATTAGCCATCGCATATGCACAATAGCCACCGTATTGAGGTGAATATTTTTCAGGATCATTTTCAAATAGACTTTTATTATCACTCGAAGAAAAGTACCAGGTAGCACCATTATGATCCAAACTGTATTCTGATAAACCTTGCACAGGTTTTTCTTCAGTGAAATAAGCAACAGGGTCATAACCACGTATCGCGCCGGCATCAGTTTTAAAAGTTGGTTTGTTTGCAATACTTGTGCAACCGGAAAGAATTGCAATTAAAGCTAATAGCACCATTGTACGCATGGTTTACTCCCTAATAGTTATTAAATGGAATTGCCTAAAACGAATTTTTGTCTAATGATGGTCGTCGTTATATTAAACACGATCAACCTTTCTTGATTTAATGACCATACTGATATTAGATAGTTCCAGAACGTTATTCGGCTTGTTATGGAGTGATGCAGGATACTTGAAAAACGTTACATAAATTTAAGAGAACTATTTCTATGTACACTATGTCGAAACATTTTATAAATATAAAAGAACTGGCAAAATCTTTAATGCATGAATTTGCCAAAACAAAGTTAGTATCTAAAGGGGAATAATAATAAGAATGAGAGTGATACCAAACACATCTATTTTAGTGCTGGTATTGATAGGTCTAGTCATTTCCCTATACGGGTTAACAGGACTTAGAGCTAATGCCGATTACCGTGTTTATTTTGACCCGGAAGACACGTTGTTACAGAAAGATCGAGCGCTGGGACAACAATATTCACAGACAGATTCACTGTTGCTTATTTTGGAAGCAAAAAAAGGATCTTTGCTAGAACCCGAGCTACTCGCTATTTATCCTTCATTAGAAACGCACTTCTATAATATCGAATATGTTGAACGGATAAGAAGTTTTTTTCAGTTTCTTCAAAATGACAATACTTTTGAATTTGAGCAAGAAATCTTAGATGAAAAAGAGAGTGATGAAAATTCATTACTTCGTCTACGCAATCATCCTCGTGCTGTAAATTTAATTACTGCTGATGGACGATTTGGCTTGCTAGAGATTGGCGTTGCATTGCCAGGCATTAATACAGCAAAAGAAGTGAAGCAATTTATGGCTGATGTTGAAATAGTTCTTAATGAACAATTTATTTCAAATGAGTCAAGTGTTGCCGTTCATTACTCCGGTACTCTTGCATTAAATGAAGCTTATATTGATGTTGTTCGTCATGATCTAAAACGATTCGTTCCTTGTCTTCTGTTCATATTTTTATTTTGCTTATTTTTATTTTTTCGAAGTTGGAGAATTAGTTTTTTATTGATTGGAATTTCTTTTCTGACTGCATTAGCAACGTTTGGTTTAGTTGGCTGGTTAGGTTGGGAGTTAGCAGCTATAAATGCATTTACTCCAATTATCATTATGAGTTTAAATATTGCGACGGCGATGCATATAGTCGTTAATTATTTTCGATTCGTTGCAGAAGGAAATTTACGAATTGACGCCATGAGAAAAAGCATCAGTTATAATTTAGCTGCATTAACATTGAGTAAGATTACAACGGCCTTAGGGTTTTTATTATTGTTGTTTAGTCCTTCACCACCAGTTCAAGTCGTTGGTTATGCCGTCGCTATAGGCATGTTGATCTCTTATTTACTAGTTTTGACGTTACTTCGGATTATCTTGCCAATGGTGCCGCTATCAATTAAGCAGGCAAAAAATAGTGTTGAGCGTTTTTCTTTAGGTAGATTGGGCCAGCAAACACTGAAACATAGTAATAATATTATTATCTTGTCTGCAGGGCTCTTTATTATTAGTTTAGTTGCTCTTCAACAGCTTCAGATAAACGATAACGTCTATGAGTATTTTCCTGAAGAACATCGTTTTCGACAAGGTACACAGATCATCGATTCGCAATTTGATGGTAGCATACGATTATTTTATTCTATTGATTCAGGTAAAAACTTTGGTGTGCTAGAACCAGAATATGTTAATAAATTCTCGGCGTTCACTAATTGGTTACGAAAACAAGAAATAGTTGCTCGAGTTGATGATGTTTTTTCTCAGGCTGCTAAGAAAGGAATTGAGTTAGAAAAAAGACAATCATTTTTAGAACTAAATTCACCAGATATGTTGGGGTTAGAACAAGAGCTAACTGAAAACTATAGTGCAACTAAAGTATCAGTCTTTCTTAAATCGGTTACAGCAAAAGATATTATTTCTTTTGATAAAAAGGTTCGAGCTTGGCTCGAATTAAATATGTCGCCGTATGATTATAATGGTGGTGTTGGTCCCGATCTGCTGTTTGCACGGCTAGGTGAAAGGAATGCAAAGAGCATGTTTTTCTCTTTGATTTTAGCATTATCTTTCATTGCTTTGATTACTGGCATATTAATACGGTCATGTTCTGCAGCATTCATAGGTTTATTTTGTAATTTATTCCCTGTGATTATTGTTTTTGCATTGTGGTCGTTAGTTGGTGGATATATTAGTTTAGGTAGTGCCATGGTTATGGGAATGATTATGGGTATCATTGTTGATGATACGTTACATATGCTTTTGAAATTTCCGCGATCTAAAGAAAAATCTAATACAAGCTCAATACTTGTTCTTTTTGATAAAGTAGGCCCGGCTATCGTGATTACCAGCATTACACTTGCGGCTGGCTTATTTGTGGGAATATTTTCTGGGTTTCGTCCTATTTATGAACTAAGCGTGCTCTCGCTGTCTATTATTTTAATCGCCATGCTGGCAGATCTCTTATTACTTCCGGCATTAATGAAATCATTGAATTTTCGACGGACGTAATTGATGAGTGCACCACCAGAGTATATAAAAAACCCCAATACACTTCGCTGTTTCGATATCAATGAAGTGCAGTACTCAGTTATGCCTTCCTGGCTGACTTCGTGGCAGCAAGAGCTTTATAGCAGTAATTTTAAACTGAGTTCTCGTCATGAAGAAGCATTGGCTAGATTGATCCCTTTATTATTGTGTGGTGAACAATCTGCAATACATGTGTTTGGTAGTGAGATAGAACGATTGCGTGGTAATACTTGGGCAAAGAGCGTCAGTTTATTAAAGGAAATAGAGATTGATGAGCACGCTCACGAAAAAGCATTGCAAGTATTATCATCCATACTGATGGAGCCTACTGATCTACGAAATATAAAACGTAATGCAAGACACTTTTATCTCAGGCTTGGCAATACAGCAGGGGTGGCTGAACATTTTGCTCAAGTTGCTCAATTAGATGCCTGCGTATGTATTATTATGAATGCTATTACGAAGAGTGATTTGGGTAGAGAACATTTGATTGCTAAATTATTTGATCGAATAAAGCAAGATGAAGCTCGTCATGTATCAGTAAGTAAAAAGCATTTCTACTATCTTGGTGGCAATAGAATATTATTATCTGAAAATAAAAGTTCAGTAAGTCAAAAGTTAGTTGCTTTACTTCGCACTGAAGCTAATAGCTTCGAAACTCTTGGCATCGATCCTGATGCACTGTTTAGCAAGCTTTTAAATGCTAGACAGCAATGACAGCACATTTCTCTAATGGCCGAGTAAAATTATTAGGTAGTGGTTCAGAGTTACCTGGTGATCCTATCGATAATAAAAGTCTCTATAATGGTCTTGCAAAGCAATGTGGAAAAACAACCGCACGTAAAGCAGCATTAATAAGTCGCCGTTTAGGTATTAACTCACGTCATTTTTGCCGAGATCAGGATGTTGGTATTTCTGTAGCTAAACCGAATGCACCGCAACTTTGTATTCAAGCAATGCGTCAGGCGCAAGCTGAATGTGATTTAAATAACAGTCTAGATTATCTAATTGGTCACACAACGAGTCCACATACATTATTACCACCAAATATTGCCTGGGTTGCTGATCAATTAAATCATGCAGGCCCCTATATGGAATTGAGACAAGCGTGTACAGGCTTTGCTAATGCATTACAAATAGCAATTCCGATGTTGGCAAATGATACTTCAATGAAATCAATTGGCATTGTCGGTAGCGAAGTCGGTTCTATTTATTTTGACCTATCAAAAGACTTTGTTGATCTTGAACAGCTAGTCAATTATGTGCAGATGGGTGATGGCGCCGGTGCAGTTATATTAGGACAAGATGACAATAGCAATGAATCAATTATTTCAGATGCCTATATAGGTCATATCGGAAATGGAAAAGAACCGGGGTTTTATATGGAAGGTGGTGGCTCAAATGACGTGTATTGTAAAGCGGGCTTACCGGTATTTCGACATAATGTTACTGATGTTCGAGAACGAGGCGAAGCTCTTTTCTCAAAAGGTTTAGAAGCAGTGTTAAGTCGAGGTTATAAACTTGATGATTTCGCCTATATTTTACCTCATCAAGTTAATGGACATCTCGCCAAATTATTAAGTGAACATCTAAATGTTGCTGAGTCACGAATAGTCGTTGATGCTGATAGTCTTGGTAATCTTGGCTCAGCTGCTATCTGGGTTAGTCTAGATCGTTTACGTCAATCGGGGCGACTTAAAAAAGGTGACAAGGTTTTGATACTTGGTGCTGAAGCGACGAAGTATCTTTATGGCGGTTTTGTTTTTCATTGCTAGTATCGTTTTCTTGGTACTGTATATTTCAATATAATTATTTTTGATTTAGCAAGGCTGGTTGTTATATCTTTAATTTCTATTCCATTACTATATTTAATTACATGCCCTTATTCAGGCATTATAAGTGGTATGGAATGTATGTCATCAATTCTGATAACCTTAGTTTCTAGATTGTGTTATTGCTTATTAATAATAGTAGTTAAAAATAAAACGCCAGATAATAAGCTGTTAAACCTAGACGCAAGAAAAGTGCGGGCACCTTAGCTCAATCGTTATACAATTAATCTAAATAGGTAAACATATGAAACTCTTTTTTCGCATCGTACTATTAGCCATTCTATTACCAACAATGAGTTATGGGGAGGATAAACACAAGCACGAAGAACATGTAAAAGCCTCGGGTGTAGAAGCACTATCTCCTGACTTGCGCAATTTACTTGCTCAAGAAATGCAAGCGTTGCAGAGTGGCATGATGTCTATTATCCCAGCATACATTTCTGGAAATTGGGCTGAAATTGAAAGCACCGCAAAAAAAATGAAGAATAGCTATATATTGAAACAAAGTCTCACTAAAAGCCAAGTCAAGGAATTACATACAGCATTATCTCATTCCTTTATAGAAAAAGATCAGAGGTTCCATTATTTGGCAGGCATGCTTGAGCACGCCGCAAAAAATAAAAAAGTAGAGTTAATAAATTTCTATTTTTCCGAAATGAATGAATCGTGTGCTAGCTGCCATGCTAAATTTGCAACTCACAAATTCCCAAAATTTTTATCAAAGGAAAAGAAAGAAGAACATACTCACTAAAATGCATAACAAGTTATATTTAGTAAGGAACTGAGCTGTGGAGCAGGAAATAATTATTGGCAGTTCCGTTGCTGTTGCAGTAATTTTAATTATTCATGGCGGGCTACATAAACTCTTGAAATTCAAAATGGATGAGAGTGCCATATTAAAGTTCTTTGAAAGTTCTGATGGCGATTACAAATTTCGCAGCACTAATGCTATATCGGCAGGTACAGACATATCTGTAAAGCGTGTTACGATTGTCTGCGGTAAGAGTAAAGCAATACAGAGAAACTCCAAAGACAAGGAATCTTGGTGCCTAAAATAACCAGTATACG
>JAJFKK010000133.1 GCA_021773245.1 Gammaproteobacteria bacterium
AGACAAGGCATTGTGCATGTCATTGGTCCAGAACAAGGTGCCTCCTTACCTGGGATGACGATTGTTTGTGGTGATTCGCACACATCAACTAATGGTGCATTGGGCGCAATGGCATTTGGTATTGGTACATCTGAAGTTGAACATGTTCTTGCAACTCAATGTTTAGTGCTTAAGAAAGCTAAAAATATGTTGATAAATGTTAATGGGAAAGTTGGTAAGGGTATTACTGCTAAGGATATTGTGCTCGCCATCATTGGTGAGATTGGCACTGCAGGTGGTACAGGTTACACGATTGAATTTGCCGGCGATGCAATTCGTGCATTATCAGTAGAAGGTCGCATGACGGTTTGTAATATGGGTATTGAAGCAGGTGCTCGTGTTGGACTTATTGCCGTTGATGAAAAGACGATTGATTATGTTGAAGGACGACCATACGCACCAAAAGGTGAAGAATGGGAAAGTGCTGTGACATTATGGCGTGAACTTAAAAGTGATGATGGCGCAAATTTCGATAAAGTCATTGAACTTGATGCAGCTAAAATAGAACCACAAGTTACTTGGGGTACGTCTCCTGAAATGGTGACCTCTGTTAGTAGTGTTGTTCCTGATCCTACGAAAGAAAGTAGTGATGTTAAACGTGAAGGTATTGAAAATGCATTGAAGTATATGAATTTAAAACCAAGCACGCCGATTACGGATATCAAAATTGATAAAGTATTTGTTGGCTCTTGCACTAACTCGCGTATTGAAGACTTACGTGAAGCAGCAAATGTAGTTAAAGGTAAAAAAGTATCAAGCGATGTTAAGTTAGCGATGGTCGTTCCAGGATCGGGTTTGGTTAAGCTCCAAGCGGAAGAAGAAGGTTTGGATGAAATTTTTCTTGAATCGGGTTTTGAATGGCGTGATCCGGGTTGTTCTATGTGTCTAGGTATGAACCCTGATCAACTTGAGCCGGGAGAACGTTGTGCATCAACATCGAATCGTAATTTTGAAGGGCGACAAGGGCATGGAGGACGAACACATCTTGTTAGTCCTGGTATGGCGGCGGCGGCGGCAATAGCAGGTCACTTTGTTGACGTAAGAAAACTTTAAGGATTGACTGATGGAAAAATTTAACACTTTTACAGGAATCGTTGCAGCATTAGATCGTTCTAATATTGATACGGATGCAATCATTCCAAAACAATTTCTAAAATCAATTAAACGAAGTGGTTTTGGTCCCAATCTGTTTGATGATTGGCGTTATCTCGATGCGGCTAATCCTATAGATGAAAACCAATCACGAAAAATTAATCCTGATTTTATTTTGAACCAGTCGCCATATGATAAAGCTGAGGTGTTATTAGCCAGAGAAAACTTTGGTTGTGGTTCATCAAGAGAACACGCGGTATGGGCGATCACAGATTTTGGACTGAAAGTTGTCTTAGCACCAAGTTTTGGCGATATATTTTATAGTAACTCTTTTAAAAATGGTTTTTTACCGATTAGGTTAAAGTCAGAAGAAATCGATTCATTGTTTAATTCGGTTCAATCAAAGAGTGGTTTTAAAGTTACGGTTAACCTTAAAGAACAGTTTGTTGAAACAGAAGAAAATACAAAATTTAAGTTTGATATTGAAGCTGGTTTGAAAGAACGCTTACTTGAAGGTCTAGATGATATTGGCCTTACTTTAAATCATGAAGATGAAATTCATAAGTATGAACAAAACAGAAAAAAAGTAGCACCCTGGTTGTTTAAAGAAGTATCGGCTTAACATTCATTATGACGAAAGAAAACTATGATTCGAATGTCATCGATGATTTTGGTGATGAGTGGGATGCTTATGATCAATCTTCAGTTGATCATAATGAATTAGAAAAACAATTTTTAGACTACTTTAAATTATTTTCATGGGATGAAAGTATTACTAATGGCGTTGGCGCTGATTTTGGTTGTGGTTCAGGGCGATGGGCAAGATTCGTTTCAGATAGAGTAAAGTCACTTACCTGTATTGATGCTAGCGAGAAGGCGGTAAATGTTGCGAAAAGAAATTTAGCAGATAAGACTAATTGCCAAGTTATATTGGCTAAAGTTGATGAATTGCCGATGCCAGACAGTTCTCTGGATTTTGCTTATTCTTTAGGGGTACTCCATCATATTCCAGATACAGCTGAAGCGATAAAAAACTGTGCCGATAAATTAAAACCCGGCGCACCATTTCTTATCTACCTTTATTATGCATTTGATAATCGTCCTAAATGGTTTGCATTAATCTGGAAATGTTCTGATATTTTTAGAAGTGTTATTTCCAAGATGCCTTTTTTTCTTAAATACCCATTAAGTAATGTTATTGCAGCATTTGTTTATTACCCATTAGCAAGATTAACTTTGTTGATTGAGAAATTAGGAATGGATGTTAGTAATGTTCCGTTAACCGAATATCGTGCCAAAAGTTTTTATACGATGAGAACGGATGCGCTTGATCGATTTGGTACGCGACTTGAAAATCGTTTTACTCAAGCACAAATTACAAAAATGATGAAAGATGCTGGGTTGGACGATATTAAATTTTCCGATATTGCACCGTTTTGGTGTGCGTTGGGAATTAAACAATAATTTAAAAATACTAAATAATAATGAAAACACGTTTTGCTCCCAGCCCTACCGGTTTATTACATATTGGCGGAATTCGTACAGCTTTATTTTCCTGGTTATATGCTAAACACAATAAGGGAGAATTTGTTTTACGGATTGAAGATACGGATCGTGAACGCTCTACTGATGAAGCCGTTCAAGTTATTCTTGATGGTATGGCATGGTTAGGTCTGGAACATGATGAAGAGATTTATTATCAGACACAACGATTTGACCGATATAATGAAGTTATCGACCAATTGTTAGAAGCTGGACATGCTTATCGTTGTACTTGTTCAAAAGAACGAGTGGAACAAATTCGAAATGAAGCTATGTCTCGTGGAGAAAAACCGCGATACGATGGTCATTGTCGTTCTTTAAATCTTAGCGATACTAAATCGGTTATTCGTTTTAAGACTCCAGCAGAGGGACAAGTTGTTGTCGATGATAGCGTTCAAGGTAAAGTTATATTTGAAAATAGTGAGTTGGACGATTTAATTATTGCACGTACAGATGGAACGCCGACCTATAATCTAACAGTCGTTGTCGATGACATGGATATGGAAATTACCGATGTCATTCGAGGCGATGATCATTTAAACAATACACCAAGACAAATCAATATTTTAAAAGCTTTGGGCGCGCAGATTCCAAATTATGCGCACATTCCTATGATACTTGGGCCTGACGGTAAAAAACTGTCCAAGCGTGATGGTGCAGCAAGTGTTTTGCAATATCGAGACGATGGATATTTACCAGAAGCGTTATTGAATTATCTCGTTCGACTTGGCTGGTCAAAAGAGGACCAAGAAATATTCAGTATTGATGAAATGATATCAGCGTTTGATATTAAAGATGTCAATAAATCAGCTTCAAGTATTAATCCTGAGAAATTGCTTTGGTTGAATCAACATTATTTGAAAAATGCGGATAATGCATCGCTTGTTAAACCATTGACTGAGCTTCTTAAAGGAATGGACATAACAACAGACGAAGGGCCGGATTTAGAAGAGCTGATTGAAGTGCAGAAACAACGTACAGAAACATTAAAGGATATGGCAGAGCAAAGTCTGCTATTTTATCAGGATTTTGATGAATATGCGGAAAAGGCA
>JAJFKK010000134.1 GCA_021773245.1 Gammaproteobacteria bacterium
ACATTAGTCGGACAATACATTTCCCATTCCCCAATAGGATTTTCTAACAACCAATCTTGCTGGAAGCTCTCTGCTTGACCAGAAGAATAGCCATCGAAATACTTACTTTTTCCAAAGATAACCCATTCTCGTTTTTCAATATTATTAACCCCATCTCTATAACCTTCAGGGTAATCACTACAGCCCAAAAGGAACAGTAAGAGAATCAATATAAATGTTTTTTGAAAATGCATATTGAGTGTGATTATAGTTGATAGTTAATCTTTTATTATTTTTTCTAAAAAAACTCAACAGAGCTGCTCATGATTAGACATATTTGACCAGCTTAAGCATCTTATATTTCACTTTTTTAGTAATATTAAGTATTTATAATAGTTCTAAATGTTAAATTAATTCTTGGCTTCACTATCATTTTAGTTGGTGGCAAGCGATGCAACCAATATTTTTGAGTCATACCTTTCATTACTAGTAAGCTGCCATTTTGTAAGTAAAGTGAAACTGTCTCTTTACTTTTTTTATGCTTAAAACAAAATTTTCTCTCTGCGCCAAAACTTAATGATGCAATAGCACCATTATTCTTCAAATCTTTTTCAGCATCGCTATGCCATGCCATACCTTCACTACCATCATGATACAAATTGAGCAGGCAAGAGTTGTAGGTTTCATTAGTTTCTTGTTCGACTAAACCTTTCAGCTCTTCTAATTGCTTAGTCCAAGGCAGTGCAAGTTTGGTCGTATTCGAATAGGTATATTTAAAAGGTTTTTCACCGTACCAGGCTACTTTACGTTTTGTTACTAAATGCTTTCCAAAAATAATAGCCTCATCATTTTTCCATTCAATACTATTTAACAAGCTATCAAAATGGACATTAGCCTCGGCTAAAGACATCAATATACCGTAATAATTTACGATGCCATTTTTCTGCAGTAAATTTCCTGGATGTTCTAGATTACTATCAAATAAATCCAACGTTTTCATTATAAAAGCCTATTTTAAAACTTAAACTATTATTGTATTCGACTGTTTTTTAATAGAAATTAACAACTTACATAACCATTTATCGAAAACAAAAACATCGACATTATTGACTTTGTAGTTAGCTACAGACAGACTGTAAACTAGAACTAATTAATCTTATACCAATAAAATGAACACTCGAAATATATATTTATTTGCCAGTCTTTGCTTCTCCATTTTGCTTGCTGCTTGTAGTAATGGACCAGTAATTAAATCAGCTACAAAAGACAAGGTCGACATCAGCTCGCCTCCAGAACAATTTATTGAAGCCTATGATTTAGCAAAAAAGGAATGTGAAAAATATACAAAAACAACTCAATATATTCCTGACAATACAGTTGATTTAAAAGATGTTGCATTTGAATGTGTTGGAGAAGACATAGAAGTAGTAGCTGAGGCAACAGAACCTGTCGAAGAGACTGCAACAGAAGTAGAAGAAGTCATGCCTGATGCTGAAACTGAAGTTGAAGTTGAAACTGAATCAGAGACCCTAATAGAAGACGTTGAAGAAGAAGCTGAAAAAGCAGCGCCAGAAACAGAACAAACTTCTAATTAATAAACATATTTAATATATGAATAGAATGTTCAACTTAAATTAACCAGTATCTTTTAATTTACCAATTATTGGTAATTCATTCTTCGAATTTAATACAACTTTATTGCGCCCTTCTTTTTTAGCCTGCATTAAAACCTCATCAGCCAAATTAATAAGTGTATCAATATCCATTGTTATATTAGGGTCAAAAACACTAACACCGATACTCGCGGTGATCTTGAGTTCATCATCTCTTAACTGTCTAATCTTTATGAGAAGTTTGTCTGCAAAACTATAGGCAGCATCGGCATCACATTTAGGAAATAAGAGAACAAATTCTTCACCACCAAAACGCGAGACTATATCGGCTTCTCGACAATAGCTTTTTAGTAAACTACCAAGCTGAGATAAGACGGTATCACCCTCAGCATGACCATACGTATCATTAATCTTTTTAAAATAATCTAAATCGAGATAAAAAAGACTCATAAAATATTTATCCCTTCTTGCCTGCGAAATATATTTTTCTGCAATTGTTAGAAAGTTTCTACGATTCAAACAACCCGTTAACAGATCAATAGAAGCATGTTTTTCAAGTTCCGACTGCTGTACGGCAACCTTAGTAAATAATTTTTTCATTGATAAAAGATTAAATACTCTTGCCATAAACTCAGTTTCGATAATTGGTTTTGCGACATAATCATCAATACCGGCATTATAAAGATCAACACGTCGTGAAACGTCATCAAATCCACTTACACCAAGTATAGGCACCCATGATTCATTGATTTCAGTGTTTTCGTTTACACTACGTATACAACGTACTAAAGAAAGACCCGTCATCAAACCACTAAGTAAAAGATCGGTAATGACCAACTCGTAATCACCTTGAACTAAAAAATTGTCCCAGGCAGCTTCTGCATTATCAAAATGGACGACCTGCAATCCCATGTTTTCCAGAATCATGATTATACGCATGCTCTCTGCACGACCATCCTCGACATACAATACTTTCCCAGAATTCGTTTTTTTTACTTGGAGTTTCGCCAGCGAATGCAACTCCATATTAAACCTTTCAATATCTGATTTATAAAAAGCATCCGTTATTCCGGAATCTATCCAACTCCGATTACGATAAACATCCTTGTTTGAAGTGATTAGGTAAATAGACGTAGTTGCATCTGGCTTCATCTCCCGGAGTCGACTAGCCAACTCAAGGCCGGTGCCCTCATTCAGCTCCAATGAGGTACAAACGAACTCATAATCCTCCCTAGCCCATTTTTCTATTGCTTCTTGCACGCAGCTACACACATCCACCTCAATAGCATTATTTTTCAGAATACTTGCTAATTGCATTGCATAGGAACGGCTATTATCAATTATTAGGGCTTTCATCTCTTGTTAACCTGATATCCACTTACCCAAGCTAGTTGCAAATATAAAATGTAGAGTGTGTTTGTATTTTTCCAGCGCGAGAAGCGACGACGTCTGGATAAAAACAGATGCGCTATGAAACGGTATCTTCAAGTAGTTTGGAATATTACGAACCAAAATTAACTACCAACCTTACGTTGTTGTAGAAGCTCTTGCCAAAAAGAGCTCATTAGCGGCTGTGACTGACTCGTAAAAATTGAATTGAAGTCCTTTACCAAACGCTGGAAGCTCAGACTTGATGGAGCAGAAGGAAAACTCTCTACAACCGGTTTGCGTTTGCGTACCGCTTTCTCTAAGTGAATATCTTTTGCAATCCAACCAGCATAATCGAGCTCAAAATCAATATGCGTTTTGGAAACATTTGCCAGTTTATTAAATACGTCTCGACCTTCTTTATCATCAAGAGCCTCATTTATAAGTAGCTTAATTGATTTAACCTGATAATCAGACTTCAAAACTTTGATCATTGCATAGGCATCGGTAATCGCAGTTGGTTCCGGTGTAGTGACAACCAATACCTCATCAGCAGCACTACTAAAGAAAAGCACAGTATCACGGAGACCCGCTCCGGTATCCAATAATAAGACGTCAAAGTCTTGAGACAACTCATCCATTTGTTCAGCAAGCTTGGCCAACTCTGATTGTGATGGGTGTTCAAGTTGCAGCAAACCAGAAGTCGCGGGTAAAACAGACATGCCATTTGATACTTCGACCATAACATCACGTAGATGAAACTTCCCATCCAGTACATCCCCGACATTATGTTTGGATGTAAAACCGAATAGGATATCAACATTCGCAAGCCCCATATCTGCATCAAATAACAAAACGCGCTTATTTTTAGCCGCTAAACTGAGCCCAAGATTAACGGCAACATTGGTTTTACCCACACCGCCTTTACCACTGGTAATCGCAATGCTTTTCATGATGCCAGTGCCTCCCGTTCAGATGAAGAAAGTCCAGTGCTTACAGGTTCGCTATGTAACATCACCTTATTTCTACCTTTATTTTTAGCTTGATACAGCGCCTGATCAGCCTGTTTAAAGAGTTCATCAGAAGAAAGAAATTGATTTGGCTCACGAACCGCAACGCCAATACTTACAGTGACATGTAATTGATTACTGTTGACCTCTATAATCGCTTTCTCAATATCGAGCCGTAATCGATCCATTACATCTTTAGCAACTCGATGTCGTATATTTGGCATGATCGCAGCAAACTCCTCGCCTCCAATTCTTACCAGCGTATCGGATTGTCGAATATTTCTATTCATGATTATTGCAGCCGCTTTTAGCACTTCATCACCACTATCGTGACCCCAGGTATCATTAACTTGTTTAAAATGATCGATGTCGATAATGGCAAGACCGAAATGATGGTGTTCACGGGAACTTCGCTCAATCTCGCTTTTCAAGGCTCGATTAAAATAGCGTCGGTTATATAAGCCCGTTAGAGAATCTTCTAATACGAGTTGACTAAGATCAGTCAATATATCTTGCATGACCGCTGTCTTATTGATACGGCCGTTATTCGCGGTTTCTAGCTCTAATTCTAGCTTCTTTAGATCTAAATCCTCCCAATAAACCAGACCTGTGACAATCTTCTCATACAAGGCAGGTGGCAGTATCTCTGCATCTACAGCATAATCCTCAAGTAGTTGCTCGAATATCTCCATCGATTATCCCGTGTAATAACAATTCTTATTTATCGACAAAAAGCGTCCAAACTTGAGAAATGAATCACACTTTAAGTGCCTAAATAGACATCTTATCTCTTATTATTGGGCGTCTAAATGACTATACTTAAAGACACTATGCTAAAAAAATTACTCACAAAACCTGTAGAACTACATATTAATGACAAAGTCATCACGTTTAAATCTACCGATGATTTCGAATTTATCCTAGGTGCTCGTACAACTATTCCTCTGGAAAGAATTACCGAAACAATTAAAGCGTCACCAGGCGAATTAGATATGGATTTAAATTTAATTGTTATTGCTATTGAGAAAATCACTGAATTAATAAACCAATCATCGGAATCAGGTGAAGTGACCCAAAGTCTTAAATCAATCAATCCTGTTATTTTTTCTAATGATAATGACTGGCGTGATATCTTTTTTGCACTTAAAAAACACCATTCAACTGAATCAAGTGAATATAAAAAAATTGCGTTAACCACTTATTTGGAATACCTCACAAATCGACAGGTAATGATCCAAACGATTAAGTCACAATTAGAAAAAGTTCAGATTAAAGAAGAAAATGCCGAACCTGCACAATTTAAAACAGGCGAACTTGATTTGGATGAAAACTTTGATTCTAAAGTTCTTGCTGAAAAATTAGGTATGACAAGTATGCCAAAGGCAGAACCTGTTATTTTTGAAATTAATGAAGGCGAAGAGATAGCACTTCTATTAGCCAATTATGAATGTAAATTAATCGTCAAGGATGGTATTAAATTTATCGATAATGAAAATATTGAGCATTCATTAATGATAGGGATGAATAAAATAGGTAGAGGCAGTGAATGTAAGGTTCGCTTTATGGATACGATGCAACGAATTTCAAGAATGCACTTAATGATAATTAATCTTGATGACAAAAATCTGGAAATAACTGACTTATCAACTTATGGGGCTCACTACCTCCATAAGTATTAAACAGTACTAATTTTTAAATCATTTTTCTATGCATGTTGATATTAATATTACTAAAAAATATATTCATTCAACACTAAAATAGTGCATGAGTCGATACCATCCGTAACTCATAGCAACTGCAATCGGCAAAACAAGCACAACTGCAAAAAGACCTTTCTCACCGCCTCGAAAACCGCTCTTGGCATTCGCATGAATTTCAAACATCTCGGGATATATAACCTCAAATAACCAAAGATTGGCGATGATGCCAAAGAAAAAAATAGGTGCCACCAGTAAACAAAAGCTTACTTTGAAAAAGAACGACATCTTAATATTTCGCCACATGATGACTGTGACAATGACGTAAATGCAAAATCCTAAACCATAAACAATCTCATAACTCATTATGATGATAAATCCTATATTGAGACTATATTAATCATGCTTTCATTACATCGACCAAATATAGGAAGTCTTTATCTAGACTTGAAAAAACTCTGTATTATTTATTCATCAATCAATAACGACTCTTCTACAGCCTGTGCCAATGAATCAATAATCGAATCAATATATGAATTTGAAGAATTATCCAAGACAACAAGCCATAGTTTTTCTTTAGGATAGCGTGCGACATAAGTTCTGGCTCCCAGCCACTCACCACTATGATCCATAACACCCTCTTCAATATTCCATCCAAAGCCATAATTTGAAATACCTGAACTCGTCAACTCCGGAGTTTTAAAAGCCTCTTCTAATAATTCGGATGAAAGTAATTGAGGACTTCTCCAAAACTCATCCCAAATCAACATATCCTCAAGACTACTAAAAACAGCGCCATCACCGGCAACACCATCCAAAGAAGTTGTTTTTATTTTTATACGCTCATTGCCATTCTGAATAAAATCTTTTGCCCGTTTAGAAAACTCCGGTAGTGGTGACACTAAATTCCATACACGAGTATTTTTCATGCCCAATGGTTTAAACAACTCTTCTCTCATGAATGATTCGAATGATTTTTTACTTACAGCTTCAATAATGCCGGCCAGTAACACATAATTTGTATTACTGTATTCAAATTCAGCACCCGGATCTGCATCTAATTCAGGTCTATCCTCCTTAATCATTTCCATTACATCGATAATCTTCAACACCTCGTCATCTTCAAGATATTCAGCAGCAAATTCTTCATACACATCAGGGATACCCGATGTTTGATTCAACAAATGTCGCACTGTCACAGTTCGATAGGGAAAGCCGTTAAGGTAATTTTTGACAGTATGGTCAAGTTCAATATGTCCTTTATTAACAAGGAGCAAGATAGCAACACCAGTAAATTGTTTTGAAACTGAAGCAAGACGAAAAGAACTACGCGTTGTCAGGCTTTTTTTTGCCGTATGATCAGTCACTCCATACGCTTTCATCAACAAGGGCTTGCCATTGCGTGCAATAAGCACGCCCCCATTAAACTTGTTTTTTTGATTAAGTTGGTAAAGCCATCGATCGATACTAAGAAACTGCTCAGTCTCTGATGCAGTGGAATTTATAATCAGATCTGGTAACCGTGTATTGTCATCAGCTAACACCACGACAGGTAAATAGCTAAATACAATAACAGTAATAATAAAACGTAAATTAAACATTATAGAGCTTCTAACACATAGGAATTGATACTGTATGATTTTTACACTAAAAATAATATTAAATATATTTAATTATTTTCTGCAAAATAAAAATAAACATCTATAGTTATAATATATGCTTTTAATACTGTTGAATGTTTATGGCAGTTAACAGAGAACTAACTGATAATCTGCCGCTAGTTACTGATTATCTGGAAAGAAACCCCAATATCTTTCTGGATAACCCCACTCTACTCTCAAAACTAAACCTTCCACACATTAGCGGAAGAAATATTAGTTCATTTATCGAATACCAAGTTAGTCATTTAAGAAAAAATGAACAGTTATTGAAAACACAATTAGATGAATTAACTAAAAATCAAAAACAAAAAGAAGAACTGGCTGATAACGTTCATGAACAAGTTTTAGCCTTAATGAATGTAAATACAATCGATGCCTTATATGACAATCTATTTCAATTCTTAAAGCGTGAATACCAATGTAGTCATTTATTGATCTTTTTATTCAGCGAAAAAAGACCATATCCAGACTATCGAGATCTTCGCTTCAAACCGATACATTCAAAATTACGCTATTTATTTTCAGGACTGTATAACGTCAACAAACCACTCTGTGACAGTCTGCCAGCAGAATATATTGATGCGTTATTTGAAAAGGAATCAACCAAGATCAAATCCACTGTCACACTACCGATATTAAACGATGATATGCCTGGTTTATTAATATTAGGTAGCCAAAAATACAATTCTTACGAACAAGGATTTTCAATTAATCTATTACAACTTCTAAAGCATATATTTTTACAACGACTTAATACATTACTTAAATAGTTTATTCATTAAGATAAAAACTAAAGGACTCTACCCTTTCAATTTTAATGCATCACCAGTGGTAATGCGGCATTGAACGCGTCTAGGTGATTAGACTTACAGTAAGGGCAGACGGCTACCCTACTGTCCTTTTCTCCATCGGACAAAGGTTGCCAATCAGGGCAGATAAATGAATCTCGACAATTCTGACATTGATAATAATACTGGGAAGAGCCTGTTACTGTATGGATATTTATCATCTTATTCTCCTTATAAAGCTAGGCTTGCTGAAATAATTAATTCCATTTTTTTATTAATGATATTTCCCTTCTACAGTTATAGCTCAGTATGTCGCTTTGTGCTATGTCTTAAAATAAAGACGCTACATACGACGTTTTCTTCATCAAAAATATGAGAAGAACGCTCTTTAAGACTGATATTTTTCTAAAAATAAAGGAGAGACAGAGGCGAGAGAATTATTGAGAAACCGGGACGTTCACATGCACGTGAACGCTATAGACGAGTCAGGACGCCAAATCCGAACAGAGACCGAGCATGTAGCGAAAATCAGTCCCCGTAGTTAATTACCATTCTTTATTTTCACCTACATCCCAACGAAAATTATGGTCAATAAATACTGTTTCTCCTTCTTCATTTCTCGAGCCAGCTTGACTATATGCAAAATCCACTTTGTCAAAAAACATCGTAATATGCTCTTTAAAAAAATCATCCTCCATAGTTCCACCAGAAATAATTGATTTAATTACTACGGATTCTAGTTTCAAGTGTAATAATTTTTTAATGGGTCCTCTTTTTGCTCTGACAGGAGTAACGCTAATTTCAACATTCTCTATTTGATCGCCTCGTGCAAATAGCAATCTAATACCTGGGCTATCAATTCCAATGGGTTTAACAATGGATATTTCGTTTAATGATGCTTTAAAATCATCATTAACAGCTAGAGGTTTTCGATTACTTGTCATACCCCAATTCCATGAAAGAATTTCTGACCAACCCTTGTGTTCAGAATCCCCCGAAATGCCGGTAACGCCATCAATCTTCATGCTCATTTGTAGGTCCATATTTTTTCTCCATTATTGATATGTAATAAATAATTGATTGCAGGAGAAATCATAAAAACAACATAGTGAATTCAACTTAAATCTTTAATGTGCTTTCAAAAATAATATTGTTATCTAAAAGCGGGGAAGACCATATATAATCATTCTGCAGCTTATCTGATTGAGAAAGCATCGATCAGACACATAGAAATAAACCTTCAGACACAAGCTGAAAGGCAGATTTGCCAGTGCAATTAATTGCATACAAACCTAACTTCAAGATACGCTCAATTTTAAGCAATAGCTAACTCATTCCTCCTTATTCCTCTTTAATAATGACTCTATTAACTAACCATCATCAATTAACTCAATATACACACAAAAAGTACATACATTGTTATAAGCTAGGCGTATGGTGTTAAATCAACACTCAAAAGCACGCTCACTTTTCCCCGGAGAAAACCCATGTCAAAAGAACGAAATAGTAGAAAAGAAGCATTGAAAAAACCTGCCCTGTCTTTAAAAGAAAAACGTGCAGCAAAAAAAGCAAATAAAAGCGAAAAACAAGGTCTACTTACATCAGACAAATAAAAAGTAAGGTTTATTATTTATAATTGATGTGTAGGAAGCACGAATGTTCCCGAAGGTTATGCCCTTGGGTACGCGAGTGCATGGATGAACTTGATCAACCTACTTCGGCACCTTTAATTCAAGATGGCAGAAGCACTACCTGGATAAGTTTTTATCAATGTCCATCCCATTACAACACCGAATAATAATTTTGATGTAAATGTAACAAGTAACGGCATTAAACTAATAAACGAAGGATTAAGTAATGGTAAAATAATAAAGAAATTTATTTTCCAAACTAATGTCAGTGTAATTAAACTACTTATCATGATTCCCGGCATACCATAGCGAACAAAGACAGGCTTTAAAACAATCTTAATAAACAACAGAGCCAAACCTAACGAAAGCAGTAAGTGAATTAAAAGTCCTAATAAGGGCGCGATACTAGAACCTGCGGCAAAAGGAAATATAGAAGCAGTAACCTGACGTGCTATTTCGGCTGCGCTTACAGAACTAAATGAACTGTATAGCGACACCCAAAGAACTTCCATTAATCCGCCAGAAAAACCTGCAATAATGACAATTTTCTTGTTCACAAATCACGCTCCTAATGTTTTAAATTCTGAGGGCAGTATGATTCAAACTCACATCCCTTTTATTGATGCATGTCAATAAAAGAAAAACAAAACGACATATCAAAACAATTACTACCGATAATGGAAAGTCGTAATAATTTTATTATAAAAGGGCTCTGCCTTTAAGAATTTATTGATACAGAGAATATAATTACATAGCTAAACAAAGAAATAGCAAAGCCATAAAAATAGTGTAAATAAACGTCTTTATTTTCTTCGACTGTGAAATATTTTACTAACCCATAAATAAGTTGTACCAATACGATCAATGCACCAATAGAAAAGACCCAAACAGACAGAAAACCATACACAATAGCACTTAAGGCATAAATTATGCCTAGTGTTTCAACTGCCTCTTCTGATTCAATAGCTTTTATTGCTTCAGTATTACCAGAAAAAGCTATAGCGAATAAAGCAGCCAACAAAATTATAACGGGATTCGCATAGCACTTAATAAAACGCATAATAGTAATGATCGTTTCTCCCCAATTATCCATTTTGAATTAATAAATATTTATAAGATGAATTTATCTTTTTTTCAGATAAATAGGAAGTTAATAACATTATATTATCTTCACACATACATTTTATAATGTATTTAACTCTTTTGTACTTTTATTACTACAACACATATATTTAAAATACACACTTGACTTTATGTGCATATACACTTATATTCATATTAAATAACTTATAAATGAAGTTAGATATGAGCGATATAGATAAAAAATATAAACAACTTACGGAATGCTCCTGCAATATGATGCGGAAATCAGCCCGCAAAATTACACAGTTTTATGAAAACAGTTTGCGTGAGGCAGGCATAAAGCCAACACAATTTACAATTCTAGCAACCTTAGCAAACACAGGGGCGATTCAAATAACACAGTTAGCTGACACAATGCTACTTGAACGCACTGGCCTTACTCGTAACCTAAATATACTTCAACGCAATGAATGGCTAGAAATACATGCTGGAGAAGAAGATTCCAGACAACGAGTCGTGTCTTTATCAAAGAAAGGATACAAACAGCTAGATCTTGCAATCCCCTATTGGCAAAAAGCCCAGAAATCAATAGCAAAAGACATAGGTAAAGAAACTATGACCGCATTAAAAATTAATCTTAATGAAATAACAGAAGTGATAATGTAGCAGTTTTTTTTACTTTTTATGTGTATATACACTCTTTTACTTAGCTACTAGGAGATAATTAATGACTTTAAACACGATACTTATAATTTTAATTATTTTACTTGCCCCTATTGTTCTCTCGTATGTTGTAGAAGTACTACGAACTTCACCAAAGGAACCAAAAGTACTTTCATGGGCGATAAAAATACCGATACAACATATTGATATCGACGGTATCAAGATTCGTTATATTAAAACGGGACAAGGTGAACCGTTATTATTGTTACATACCTTACGGACACAACTTGATATGTATCAGAAGATGATCCCTGCTTTGTCAGAAATGTTTGAAGTGTATGCACTCGACTATCCAGGACATGGATATTCAGATATTCCAGAAGTGGAATATACACCGCAACTATTATTGAAATACGTAGAGGCATTTCTCGATAAACACGAGTTACAAAAAGTAACACTTGTAGGAGAATCTATTGGAGGTTCATTAGGATTAATGCTTGCAGCAAAAAGTAACCCCAGAATAAAACAGGTTATAGCAATAAACCCATATGACTATGGTAAAGGATATGGCATTACGCGAGGCTCCTGGGTTGCAAGACTACTGTTTTACATGAACAACATACCTTTACTGGGAGCAACAAATTGGCGCTTACGGGTGTACTCTGCATTTATCCTTATTATGCGCGGTGGTGTTTACAATCCATATGTATTACCAGATGAGTTAATGGATGAAATCAATAATGTTGGAAATCGGCGCTCACATTACAAAGCTTTTATGTCACTAATTAATAATTTTCCTAAATGGGAACAAGAAAAGAAATATTATAATGGAATTCAAGTACCCGTTTTATTGATTTACGGTGACCATGATTGGTCTAGAGAACATGAACGTTTCGATACCAAAAATAGAATTTCTAATAGCAAATTAATAACAATCTCAAACGCTGGTCATTTTCTCTCATTAGAGAAGCCAGATGGATTAATCAAATTGATATTTGAAATGCGAATGATATGTCAGTAATTTTTGTGCAGTAGATTTTTTTAACCAAATATGTGCATATACACTTATTAAACTTAACCAAAGGAGAAGACCCATGACTAAACCAACTATGTTAATCACCGGTGCAACAGGAAAAACAGGCTTTTTTGCTGCAAAAACTTTGCTAGAAAAAGGCTATCCCGTAAAAGCAATGGCACGAAGAAATTCGGATACAACCAAAAAACTAGAGGCTTTGGGTGCTAAGATAGTTATCGCTAACTTACTAGACCTCGCCTCTCTAGAGAAAAGTA
>JAJFKK010000135.1 GCA_021773245.1 Gammaproteobacteria bacterium
TGAACAGATGTTGTCACTCACCAATACATTAACTTCAGAACATGTAGAGACCAAAGCCAAATTAGAACACTGCGTTAATAATTTTCAGTTGCAGTATTTGATCAAACTGCTGGAAGAAAATAGAAGTACCACGCAAAAAAATAATTACTACATTACTTGATGTGTTTCAGGATACCATCCAGCTCATCAAGTGAATGATAATTTATTTGTAACACCCCTTTTCCTTTGGCCTGTTGTTTGATTGTTACTTTTGCACCCATTTTTTCGGACAAATCATTTTCGAGACTTTGAATATTTGGATCTTTAGATGTTTGCTTTGCTTTCCCTTGCTTACTATCGCCCGACAATTGTTGAACTAACTTTTCAGTCGCCCTTACAGACAAACCTTGTTTTATTATTGTCTCAGCAACACTAAGCTGTTTAGCCAAAGGCAAGGTCAAAAGCGCACGTGCATGGCCCATGTCGATCTGGCGTGACTCGACCAATTGTTTAACTTTGCTATTCAGCTCTAATAAACGTAATAAGTTTGTCACCGCTGAACGTGATCGACCTACTGCCTCGGCAATCGTATCGTGCGTCATGTCGAATTCTTCAATTAATCGTGCCAAAGCTTCAGCTTCTTCCAGAGGATTTAAGTCTTCGCGCTGGATATTTTCTATCAAGGCAATACACATTACCGTTTTATCCGGCACATCTTTAACCACAACAGGAACATCTTGTAGTCCGGCTAATTGCGCTGCACGCCAACGACGTTCACCGGCAATAATTTCAAATTTTTTCGAACGTGGTAAGGCACGCACGACTATCGGTTGAACAACACCTTGTGCGCTGATTGAATCTGCAAGCTCTTGTAAAGAGTCTTTATTAAAATCTTTACGTGGTTGGTATTGTCCGCGCTGCAGCAGATCAACTGCTAATGTTTTTAAGGAATCACTATTACTATTTTCAGGGGTTCTGTCAGTAGGGTTACCGAGTAATGCATCCAGACCTTTGCCCAAACCACGTTTCTTTGCTACTGCCATATTCGTTAATAATTTTTATCTATTTTAATTCTATATTTATGCAGCGACGCCTTCACGTCTTAGCATCTCACCTGCTAAAGCGAGATAGGCTACAGCACCGCTAGAAGTTTTATCATAAGCTAGTGCAGCCAAACCATGACTTGGTGCTTCTGCTAATCGGACATTACGAGGAATAATAGTGCGATATACTTTTTCACCAAAGTGATCCAATAACTGTGCAGAAACTTGTATTGCAAGATTATTTCGTGGGTCATACATCGTTCGTAATAAACCTTCGATTTGTAACTTTGGATTTAAATACTTACGTATCTTTTCAATTGTTTCTAATAAAGCGCTAAGTCCTTCCAAAGCATAATATTCACACTGCATAGGAATCATTACAGAATCAGCTGCTACCAGAGAATTTACCGTCAACATGTTTAATGAAGGCGGACAGTCGATAAAGATAAAATCATAATCATCAGCAATGGGTTCAAGTGCTGAGCGTAATCTAACTTCTCTCGCCATCTCATCTAATAATGCCACTTCAGCGCCCGTTAGATCACTATTAGTCGGGATTAAGTCATATTCTCCTTCTGGCGATTCGACAATAACTTCTTTTGCAGTGTTATCTCCCATTAATAAGTCGTAACTGGAAACTTCCAGTTCTTGCTTATTAATGCCGCTGCCCATAGTGGCATTACCCTGAGGATCAAGGTCGACGAGCAAAACCCTGCGCTTAGCCGCAGCCAGTGATGCAGCAAGATTGACGCCTGTTGTCGTCTTCCCTACACCACCTTTTTGGTTAGAAATTGCAATTATTCGAGCCATTGAACCTGCCAATTACCGTATTATTAAGATTATTATGGGGTCTACTCTAACACACTGAATACTGCAAAAATATCACTGAGCTCGTTTGACCTGTATTAGATTTGCAAGTGATGCATCGGTTGAATGCTCTAGATTATGGAGCTGTATCAAGAATTTATGGTCTTTCAACTCATCAATTTCATCTTTTGCCTGCTTACCTTTCATAGCAAGTAACTGATTGTCATGCGTTATTAAATGCTGACTCAATTCAAGCATGCGATCTAATGGCGCAAAAGCGCGACAAATAACGGTATCGAAATCGATCTTAGCTTTATATGATTCTACCCGGGATTGAACAACGTCAACGTTCTCCAAACCAAGTTCAGCTTTAACATGTCTTAGAAAGCGTACTTTCTTTTGATTACTATCAAGCAAAGTCCAATGTGACTCCGGTAACGCCAATGCCAGAATCATACCGGGCAGTCCAGGCCCTGTTCCGATATCAATACATTTCGATCCTTTAATGAAAGACAACACGGATAAGGAATCTAATACGTGTCGCGACAACATTTGCTCAGGATCTTTTACAGCCGTCAAGTTATAAGACTGGTTCCATTTGTGTAGTAGCGAGATATAGTCCAGATACTGGTTACACGGGTGTTGCTCAGGCTTGAGATTCAGACTTTCCAGACCAGCCTTTAACTTATCCAGCATAAACTGAATATATAATCAGGCGCTTTGCTGAAGCAGCATAGATTGCTTCTTAAGATGAATACGTAGTAGAGAGATTGCAGCAGGTGTTATTCCCTGAATTCGGCCCGCCTGTCCCAAGTTAACAGGCCGATGCTTGGAAAGTTTCTCTATAACTTCCGTCGATAAACCTCGCACATCCTGATAATCAAGACTATCAGGCAAGACGGTTTCTTCATGACGTCGATTGCGATCAACCTCTTCTTCCTGTCGTTGAATATAACCAGAATACTTTGCTTGTATTTCAACTTGTTCGGCAACGATTTGATCAATCTCAGTAAATTCAAGATTCGGTAATTTTGAAATATCGCTGTAGCTAATTTCAGGTCGCTTTAATAACTGCAACAAACTTTGCTCTTTACTTAAAGTATGTCCAAGTACACGTTCTGCATCTTCAACAGAAAGCAATTTTGAACCAACAGTTATTTTATTCAAACGTGTTGTTTCTTTTTCGACTGCATCGCGTTTTTCATTAAACAAACGCCAACGTTGTTCATCGATCAAACCGAGTTCATGTGCTTGCTCGGTCAAACGTAAATCAGCATTGTCTTCACGCAACATCAAACGATATTCGGCGCGACTGGTAAACATACGATAGGGTTCTGTCGTGCCCATGGTAATCAAATCATCAACTAACACACCAAGGTAAGCTTGATCTCGACGTGGATACCAGGGTTCTTTATCCTGGACTCGAAGTGCCGCATTTAAACCAGCAAGCAAACCTTGTGCAGCAGCTTCTTCGTAACCCGTCGTGCCATTAATTTGCCCAGCGAAATATAAACCTTTTATGAATTGAGTTTCTAGCCAAGGGGTTAATTCACGCGGATCAAAAAAATCATATTCGATGGCATAACCCGGACGAATGATATGTGCGTTTTCAAATCCTTTTATTGTTTGCACCAATTCAATTTGTATATCGTAAGGTAACGAAGTTGAAATACCATTTGGATAAACTTCATTGGTAGTTAAACCTTCGGGCTCAATAAATATTTGGTGTGCATCTTTGTCAGCAAAACGTACCACCTTATCTTCGACCGATGGACAATAACGTGGACCGGTACTTTCAATATTGCCATTAAACATTGGTGAACGATCTAAAGCGCCACGAATAATTTCATGAGTACGTTCATTGGTATAAGTGATATGGCACGGCACTTGTTCCGGGTGCTGGTTTTCATTTCCAATATAGGAAAACACAGGTAACGGTACATCGCCTGCTTGAATACCACACTGACTGTAGTCAATGGTCTTGCCATCAATACGCGGTGGCGTTCCGGTTTTTAAACGTCCAACGTTAAAGGGTAACTCGCGTAATCTATCAGCCAATGCAATTGACGGCGGATCACCCGCTCGTCCACCTTGGTGATTGCTATCACCAATATGAATCTTTCCACCAAGAAATGTACCGACCGTTAATACAACTGTCGGTGCCATAAATTTCAAGCCCATTTGGGTAACGACACCCTGCACTTGTTCGCCTTCTACAATTAAGTCATCAACAGCTTGTTGAAATATGAGTAAGTTTTCCTGTTCTTCAAGTGCTGGGCGGACGAACTGTTTATACAAAGAACGATCAATCTGTGCACGCGTTGCGCGAACCGCCGCACCTTTACGCGAATTTAAGATACGAAACTGAATACCACTATGATCTGCGGCCGTTGCCATCAAACCGCCCATGGCGTCGATTTCTTTAACTAAGTGGCCTTTTCCTATACCGCCAATTGCTGGGTTACAAGACATCTGTCCCAGCGTATCAACGTTGTGAGTCAGTAATAAAGTACGTGCGCCCATGCGCGCAGAAGCCAGCGCGGCTTCGGTACCGGCATGACCGCCGCCAACGATGATTACCTCAAACTTCTCAGCAGATTTTTCAGAATGGCTAGACATAGGGCGGCTATTGTAGCGGTTGCCGACGAGAATGTAAGACTAATTTTAGCAAATATGTCGTTAGCATCAGGCCTAAACTGGCTACGACATTAAGATTGGGTAAAGTGAGCTACTCTTCCTTTATTAATTTAATGCCTTTTTTTCGTTGTGCGTAAACGACATCGATTTTTTTCTGAATACTATTACGTTTATCAACATCATCCTCAGAATCCAGTTTCTTTTTGAGATTTCGTTCTCTTTTTTTCAATTTCTTCAAAATATTTTTTACATCTGATTTCTGTTTTTCTCTTTCCCGTGCACTTGAATCAAAAAATGTTTTTAACTTTTCTAACAATTTTTTTTGTTTCATCGTCTTATCCTCATCCTTACTAAATTTTTAATAACAGGAAGTTATTCACTTGCACCACGTATCTGGGTAATCTCTTCATCATCCAGAGCCATTTTTCGTTCCGCCTTGGTTAAATCACGTGCTTGTGCGACAAAAAGAGTCTCAAAAAACTGAATCAGATTACTCTTTATTTCAAACAGGTAAGAGCTATCATTTATCAAAGATGTTCCTGTCTCCGGTTTGATTTTATCCTCCCTGATAAGCCCATCTATTTTATTATTTAATTCTTCTTCACTTTCTTTCATCGAAATCTTTATTGAATCCATCGACAGGATCTTTAGATCATTGTCAGGCTCATTCCTTATATCTTCCATTTCTCTTAGTAGTAAAGCGAGATTCAATCTAATTTCTTGATATTCGTGGGCAGCATACTGATTATAAGATTGACTATATTTCAATAAATTCTTCTGCAGGTGTTTAGTTGATTTAATGGCTTCAACAAGGTTTATGTTTGCCCGGCGTAACCAGTGTAAATCACCTGACTGTTCAAGCTGCCAGTTAAATCTAACCTGACTGATAAAAGCAATAATTTCACTGTAAATAACTTTAATAGATTTATCATATCTGGCATCAATATCTATTTCCTGAATTTTCTTTTTTTTATTAATTAGCTGTTGCAGATCTGAATCTGAATTAATTTCAGCTTTACTAAAACCAATCGCACTCACAATTATTTCAATGGCATTATCATAAAGATGCAATGTTTCCTTACGCACTGCTTCCACAGCTGTATCTGCAAACTCCAGTGCTGAGTCAGTTAGAAATTTAGCTTCATCAACCGGGGATACCTTTTCCTTAAATGTTGTTTCCAACCATTGAACCATCATATTGATAAAAGGAATCATGACAATAATGCCAACCAGATTGAAGATGGTATGAAACACGGCAAGTTTCAATGTGTAATCATCATGGGCTATTCCAACATAAGCACTCACAACATCCACAATTTGTACAAACTGGTGAATAAATAATATCGCAATAAATCCTGTAACAAGATTAAAAATCATGTGTGCCCCGGCAAGTCTCTTGCCTTGAATATTGGCGCTCAATGAACCAATGATGGCGGTA
>JAJFKK010000136.1 GCA_021773245.1 Gammaproteobacteria bacterium
AGGTTTCTCCCGTACTACTACTTACCGATTCAAGGTTTGCCATGTTACTTGCTGTAACATTCATACGAACGGTTTGTGCGGTCATAGCAGATCCAGCAATTTCAAATACGTTTAATAAAGACATTAAATTTCTCCTCTTATTGCTGTCATCAAACCACTAATTCTTCCAT
This sequence comes from Gammaproteobacteria bacterium, assembly GCA_021773245.1. GTDB lineage: Bacteria > Pseudomonadota > Gammaproteobacteria > Eutrophobiales > Eutrophobiaceae > UBA7359. The sequence goes on from JAJFKK010000136.1 coordinate 171, forward strand.
TAAGAAATCGTAAGCTTGCTTGATACATCATTGAGTTTTCCATGAATGCGGAACGTTCTGTGTGTAAGTCAACCGTATTACCATCAAGACTAGGTTGGTCTGGCATGCGATACATAATTTCAGCACCCATTTTCGTAGTCCCTGCGCTTGTAATATGACGAACGTTCGTCGTTCTCATATCACTGTTATTTGAACCAGCCATTTTAAGTGCGTGTTTAAAATCGATATCGCGCGCTTTATAGTTAGGCGTGTCCGCATTGGCTATATTAGCTGCTAGTAGTTCAGCCCGATTAGCTCTTAACTTAAGCGCTGTTGCATGTATGCCGAATAAATTGTCCATAAACCTTTGTCTGAATTATTAAATATGTCAGACAATTTGCATCAGCCGTGCCAGCTTAGAAAAACAATTTGCAATCAACGACTTAACTAATTTTTTCTATTTTTTTGAGGGGTAAAGCGGAAGATGTTTGCCTCTAGATGGCAAGCTTAAAGGAGGTAAATCTTGGGTATAGATATCAAGCGTGCTTATAAACGACGCCCCGGGGACATTTGACCATTTGAAAAGCATCACTGTAATTTGCTACTGTTTCAGAAGCACCTAGAATAAGCACTCCATCATCAGTTAATGATTTGGAGAATTTATTCATAATTTCTGATTTATTTTCATTTGAAAAATAAATTAATACATTTCTACAAAAAATTATGTCGAATTTACCCAAGGTCGTATAATTTTCAAGTAAGTTAAGGTTTTGAAAACGTGCTCTACTTTTAATTCTTTCATTAAGTTTATAAATATCATTATCTGATTTAGTAAAATATTTCTTCTTTCTCTCTTCAGATAAGCCACGTGAAATTGATAAATAATCAAACTCAGCCGCCGTCGCACTTTTTACTACTCTGGAGGAAATGTCGGTACCAACAATCTGTACTCCACTTGGAAAACAACCTGGATTTTTCATCATAAACTCTTCAATTATTATGCTGATTGAATATGCTTCATGACCATAAGAACATGCCGCAGACCATATACGTGGCGTTGACATGCGTTTACTTGCTAATTGTGGTAATAATTCATCATGAAGATATTCGAAAGGATATTGATCACGAAACCATGAGGTTTCATTAGTCGTCATAGCATCAATAATTTCGAGTTTTAATTTTGCATCACGACCACTTTGAATAATTTTGACTGCATCAGCCAAGTTTTCAACATTATGTGCTTCAAGTATCGATCGTAAACGATTTTTTACAAGATAAGCTTTATTCTTTCCTAACGTAATACCAGATGATTTTTCGAGATAATCACAAAACTCAAGATACTCTGCTGAATCCTGTTGAGGTCTACTTATCACATTGCTATCCGTTGATTGGTACTGCGCTTCTTGCAAAATTTATCTCCATTATTATCTATCGTATATTAAATAATTATATGATTATGCTGCTTCTTCAGCTTCTATACTTTCTGTTTTTAATTTCAAATGACTTAATACACGGCCGGCCAATTCTGTTGCATCGTACTTTGCTATGAAATCATCTGCGCCTACTTTTTGCACCATGCTTTCATTAAATGCGCCGCTAAGTGAAGAATGCAACATAACAGTAAGTTCGCTTAGAACAGGATGTTCTTTAATACTTTTAGTTAGTGTATATCCATCCATTACCGGCATTTCCACATCAGAAAGCACTAAGGAACATCTTTCTGTTATTGGAACACTGGTATCTTCTGCCCATCCCAATAAAATATCATAAGCATCTTTGCCGTTATTTGCTGATGTATAGCTTATTTCCATTTGATCTAACACCTTGAACATTTGTTTTCTTGCCATGCCTGAATCATCAACAACTAAAACGTGTTTATTTTCTACTTCACCTTTAGTCGTACCATCAGTAACACCTTCATCAATAACATCAGAGTAGCCCATAACATCAGCCATCACTTTTTCTACATCTATAATTTCTATTAATTCATCATCAACATTAGTCACCGCCGTTAAAAATGAAACACTACCCATACCATTTGGCGGTGGCTTAATTTCTTCCCAGTTCATATTTACGATTTTGTCGACACCGGCAACAAGAAAACCCTGAACATGCCTGTTGTACTCGGCAACAATAACAAAGCTATTTTCCATGTCTTCAATTGCTGATTTACCTACCGCCATAGCTAGATCCATGACAGTAATTGTTTGACCACGCATATTTGCAATACCCCGAATAACAGGATGGGCTTGAGGCGCACGTGTTAGTGGTGGGCACTTAATTACTTCCCTAACTTTAAATACATTAATGCCAAAACGTTGTCGTTTACCTAAACGAAACAGCAATAATTCAAGACGATTCCTTCCAACTAATTGGGTTCTGGAATTAACATTATCTAATATTTTAGTCATAGCCTGACTCCGGTTTACTTGTCCTAAATTGATATCGACTCATAGAAGGGAAACTTGAATAAAGAAAATCGGCATAGGCTTTGCATATATATTCACAAGAGATAGAGGTTTTTATTAAGAAATCATAGCACTGGAATATTGATGAAATTTCAAATAACAAGGGCACAAACTATAGATACTAGACATAGTATGCCTTCACCTATGATAGTTGATATGCAGACATCAAGAGGGAAATCCTTGTCTCAAAATAATTTAAGAGCATTACTGCATAAAATGTTCAAAATTTTGACTCATGAAGAGAGAAATAGCGCGATTAGAACAGAAAATAAAAGTAGAAGTCCAATAAGCGCCAAGAAAAAAGAAAGCTCTATAGAGCATTTGGAAAATTGCGCTAATGCCGCCAGACAAACAGAAGCTTATGATCAATATGAGTAAAAAAATAAAACTAATGGATAATTTAAAACAAAAAGTCCCGCAATTAATATCAAATTTGTTCATATTATTTGCCGTAGTATTGCTACCAAGTAATGTCTACAGCAAAGAAATTCATTCTCTGGATGATATAAAAAATACCGCACGAACTCTTGTTTTAAACCAAATGCAGAGTTCGAATGAAGATATAGAAGTATCAGTTGGCCAGCTTGACTCTCGTTTAAGGCTGCATCAATGCTCAATTCCGCTTGAAGCACTTAGCCAAAATTATGCAATAAGACAGGGACTTAGTACGATAGGTGTTCGCTGTAACGATCATAAACCCTGGTCTTTATATGTTCCCGTATCTATAAAGAATTTTAAAATGGTTGCGACGCTTAAACATGCGGTAATACGTAACACTGTCTTAACAGAAAAAGATATATCTTTTAATAAAATGAATATTAATCGTTTATCGTCTGGTTATTTTGATGATATTTCAGAACTCAAAGGTAAAGTTCTTAGCCAAAGTTTATCCAAAGGTATGGTACTAACAAAGCATCACGTAAAATCAGCCATGGCAATAAGTCGCGGACAAAGCGTCACTATTATTGCTAAAAATTCGACTATTGAAGTCAGAACGAAGGGCATGGCAATGTCCAAAGGCGCTATAGGTGAGAGAATTAAGGTTAAAAACATGAAAACAGAACGTGTCGTTGAAGGTACTATAATCGACAAACACTTGATAAGTGTGAACTTATAGACATTTTTTAGAGAAGATAAATTAAAGTTTTGATTCGAAACTGTCGATAAAGACAAGTAATCAAATTATTAATGGTGGAACAACTATATGGTCAATGAAATTAAAGGTTCAAATCATTCCCTTTTGAGTGGTCTGGCTAGTCAGCAACAAACTGAACAAGCCAAGGATCAAGCAAAAGCTGCTGGGAACAAAACTCAGGGGACAGCTGAAGACAGTGTCAGTTTGACTGATCAGGCTGAAAAACTCAGAGCACTTGAATCAAGCATCTCAAATCAACCGGTTGTTGATACGAAGCGAGTCGAATCGATTAGAAGCGCTATTCTTGACGGTTCTTATACTGTTGATGCCAGTAAAACAGCTGAAAAAATGGCTGATTTTGAACGATTACTAGACAGTAAAGTTGGAGATGAATAATGAGTGATTACCATGGAAGGTTTGGAGCTCTTCTAAAACAGGAAGCAACAACTTTAGAGGAGCTTTATGAAGTACTAATGAAAGAATTAGTTGCTCTTAAAGACCGAGATTCGGATTCAGTCAATACATTGTCAAAGGAAAAAGAATCAATACTCGATAAACTTGAAAAACTCGATAAGGAAAGACAACTGTGTATCGAAAGTGAATCACCTGAAAATAAATCAACAATATCAAATGAAATAGATAGTTTGAGCAGTGAAATTCAAATTTGTTTAGATAAGTGCAAACAGCAAAATAATATCAATGGTGGCATTATAGAAATGAGTCAGCTTTTTAATGAAAAAATGCTCGACATAATTTGTGGTAATTTTGAGAAACAAACAACCTATAGTGCTTCAGGTAAAAATAGTAAGGCAAGTAATCAGCATAGTCTTGGCCGGGCCTAATAAACTCAATGGCAGCACCAAACAAAGTCATCACTGAAAAGTTGATCGCTAAAGAAAACTTAACCGATCAAACTAATCTCGAGTCAATAATGCTTACAAGAGCAGATGACATACTACTTCTATTAAAGAAAATACATTCCAAGCATTCACTTCTCTCTATCTTGATTAAACCTCATGAAGAGTATTTTGGTAGCACAATTATTGAAATTAATAATGATGAAAACTACCTGGTTATTGACGAACTTTACCCTGAAGAAGGTCATAGAAAAATTGAAATAGGTTCACAGCTTTCTTTTAACACTCAATATTCAGGCGCCTCCGTTAACTTTAGTGGCACGATAGAAGCCATAGGAGAAAATGAAAAAGCAGCTTATTACAAAATTATCATACCAAAAGAAGTTGAATACCATCAACGTCGTAATACATATCGAATAGCACCCAATGTTAATGACCCTATTTATGTAAATCTGGTTAATGAAGATGAAGTTTTAATAAAAGCAGAAATAAAAGATTTGTCTCATGGAGGCATTTGTTTACGAATTAATGCATCACCTCATTTATCCATTAATAATGGAGACCTAATTCCAACTTGTTTAATCCAAGTTGATAAAAATCGAAAAATTCTAAGTTCCCTGAATGTCTGTTATGTCGGAAAGAATAAAGAAACAGGCTCTATACGTATTGGAGCTCAATTTGCAGAAATGAGTAAAATTGATCGTCGTGAACTTGAGCACCTTATCGCTTCGTTAGAGCGCGCCATTATTAAAAAGATAAAACGAACAGACGTTAACGTAGAATAATTTCTTTTCTTTTCATCCTAAAGTAAGAATATAAATCAGAAGCTCGATCCACATCTCTTTTTTCGGACAATAATTCAATATCCAGTTTCATCTTTTTTGCTCTGGAGTAGGTTTCAGAAAACACAGATTCTCCTCCCCATTTTATCTCTGAAAACAATTTAAAATTATTCTTTCTCAATCCAATAAGGTAATAACCACCATCTTTCGCAGGACCTAAAACTAACTCTTTTCCATTTTTAAGCAATGTCATTGCTCGTTTCAAATCTGAATTTAACAATGAAGGACAATCACTACCGATAAGAATAGCGTAAGGATGTTTCTTTAATACACTATCAAATGCATTAAACATACGTTGCCCTAAATCTTTTCCTTCTTGCTGATAGAATTTAAAATTGTTTCTATTTTTAAAACCTGAAAAATACCGATGTCGAATATTCCCACTGATCCACAGTTGAATATCAGTAAACTGTGTTTTCACTGCTGTATCCAACGTTCTTGCTAATAGCTCCCGATACAAATTAGTTGCTTTTTCACGACCAATACTTGGTATTAACCTTGTTTTCACCTGGCCAGCTACAGGTGACTTAGCAAAAATAATAAGCGAACCTTGATTCTCCATATTATGAGTAAATTTTTTCTAATTTATTGGTATCATAATTAAAAAAGTATAAAAGACGCATCATCCACATTTTTAAGATTGTTTTAATTATTCCATTTTTTTCCCAGCGACGACTTGAGCTTGTAACATTTTCTTTAAGGCAGATAGGCTTAGAGTGCTTTAATAAAATTTTTGATATTGCAATATCTTCCATTATTGCTATTTCCGGAAAACCTTTAATTTTATGAAATAGCTCACTACCTATAAACACACCTTGATCACCCGTTGCTACACCCGTCAATCTTGAACGAACATTCATAAAATTCTCAATCACTCGAAATAAATAATGATTACCCGATAGTTTAATATCGAAACGACCCCATCTTTTTTCTACGTTATTGATAGCTATAAAGGAATCGACTGTTCCATTTGGCAGCGAAGTATCTGCATGCAAGAATAAATAACACTCCCCTGATGCTACTGCAACACCAGAATTCATTTGAACAGCGCGCGATTTTTTTGATTGAATAACACGATCACATAAGGGATAAGCCAGGGAAATAGTATTATCATCGCTTCCGCCGTCAACAACTATGAGTTCATGTCCTTGTTGCCTTAAACCCTGGAGTTTCTTCAAGCATGATTCTATACCTACAGATTCATTTAATGTTGGAATAATTACAGACAATTTAGTTTTCATAATTAAGACGCTAATGCGCCACTGCAGCTACTTCCCTGTCCAGCAGTACAACCATAACAATGGTCGCGAACTGAAATCGAATGACCATTAATATTCGTATTAATAAGTTCTGCAATATGCATTGGTGCATCACTCTCTTGCATGTTTAAACCTAACATTTGATTGAAGTCACAGTCATAGACATTGCCTTGCCAATCAACACTAATTAGTTGTCGACACATTATGTTCTCTAGATTTTTACTTCTATAAGACTCTTTAAGTAGCATCATATAATCACTTAGTTGATTATTTGATATCAAAGTACTGCCAAAACGTTTTATGGGCATATTGCAAATCGTAAAGAGTTGATTAAATTCAATGTTATATTTTTGCAACAACTCTTTCTTATACGCTTTTTCAAGTTCATCTTGTGCCGGAGGTAATACAGGGCCTTGTGGGTTATAAACAAGGCTTAAAACAAGATTAGTTTCCGCTTTACCATAACCTAGACTATTTAATTGCTTTAAACCAAAAATACTTTTTTCAAATACACCTTTACCGCGTTGCTGATCAACATTTTTTTCTTCGTAGCATGGCAAAGAAGCAACAATCTCAACTTCATTTTTTGCAAGAAATTGAGCGAGGTCACCCATTCCAGGCTCAGACAAAATCGTTAAGTTACATCGGTCAATAACATGGACATTATTTTCTGTGGCATATGAAACCAGATCCTTAAACCCCGGATGTAGTTCAGGTGCGCCACCCGTGATATCAAGCGTTTGAATATTGTTTTTTATAAGAAATGATTTAACTAAGCTTAATGTCTCAACAGACATCATCTCAGTTCTTTTCGGGCTAGAATTAACATGGCAATGAACACACTGTTGATTACATTTCAAACCAATATTGATTTGCAGTGTATCTAAATCGCCTCTCTTAATAGCAGGAAAATTCATTTTATTTAGATGAGGCAAAGTATCATGCATAGATATTTTCTAGACTTATTTAAATAGTTTTTAGAGGCTAACCACGACCAAAATCATCATCATATCGGATGATATCATCCTCTCCCAAGTAGGAACCCGATTGTACTTCAATAATTTCTAAAGGCTCATCTCCGGCATTTTCAAGTCGATGTTTAACACCTAAAGGAATATAAGTAGATTCATTTTCATACAATAAAAATGTTTCCTCTCCTTTAGTAACAGTAGCCACACCTTTAACAACAACCCAGTGCTCAGCACGTTTTTCATGCGATTGGAGTGATAGTTTTTTACCGGGATTTACAATAAGTCGTTTAGCCTGAAATGTTTCGCCCGTATCAATAGAATCATAGCTACCCCACGGTCTATAGACTTTGCGATGCGTTAAAAATTCACTTCTTTTCTCTTTTTTTAATTTCTCGACTATCTTTTTCACATCCTGTGTTTTGTCTTTATCCGCAATCATAATTGCATCATCAGTATCAACAATGACCATATCTTCACAACCAATCGTAACTATTAATCCTCGCTCACTTTTGATGAGGCAATTTTTAGTTTGTTCTGCAATAACATCTCCTTCTATATGATTATTATTGCTGTCTTTATCATTGATATCCCATACTGATGACCATGCACCAACATCAGACCAACCAACATCAACCGGTATAACAGCAATTTTGTCATCATTATTTTGCGCCAGTTTTTCCATGACAGCATAATCAATAGAATCATCAGGGCTTTTAAGAAAAGAAGTTTCCTCTAGTCTAAAAAATAATCCATCTGTCTTTCCTTTGTTTAAAGCACTAAGACATGCATCATGTATTAAAGGTTGAAGTAACTTTATTTTTTCTAGCCAAACAGATGCCTTCATCATAAAAATTCCACTGTTCCACAGGTAATCTCCCGAACTTAAATATTCTTCTGCTGTAGGTCGATCCGGTTTTTCAGTAAATCCACTTATTGCATGAATTAATTGACCATTAATAGCCTGAATCTTGTCAGCAATATGAATATATCCATAACCTGTTTCAGGAGATGCTGGTTTAACGCCAAAAGTTACAAGATAGTTGTCCTCAGCCATTTTCAGAGCCGCATTTATTGCATCATGAAACAATTCTATTTCAGTAATAATATGGTCCGCCGGCATCATTATTATGACTGCGTCACCTTCATTTTCGATTTGATGAAATGCAGCTACAGTTAATGCGGGTGCTGTATTCCTGCCTTTCGGTTCAAGAATAATATTGTTAATGTTTCTGGATACCTGTGCGCTTTGCTCTGTCACCAAAAAACGATGTGCTTCATTACAGATAATTAACGGGTCAGCGACTTCTACAGAGGTATTCAAACCGTCCATTCTTAACAGGGTATTTTGAAGTAATGTTTTTTCTCCAAATAAGGATAAAAATTGCTTGGGGTAATGTTCTCTTGATAACGGCCACAGGCGAGTGCCACCACCACCAGCTAATACGACAGGACTTAACTTCATTTACATACCTTTTTATTTAATCTTATCAAAGCTAAGAACCGGCTCTGAAAATTCTATTATTTTAAAAGTATGAATAGTATCAGATATAATCGAGATTGTTGATTTACAAACTATTTTCCACTTATCGCACAACTATAAATGCTAGTCTATACTTATAAGATAGGTACTAAAATCATGATAGGTTCAAAATAAAATATGAGCACAAAAAAAGCATCCTCCGATAAAGTGAAAAGGAAATTCATGGTTCATCCCTGTATTATCGATGGGAAACAAACTCTGATCTA
>JAJFKK010000137.1 GCA_021773245.1 Gammaproteobacteria bacterium
GCGGCATAACGCAATTTCTGTAGTTCAGGGTCATTTAAACGTTCAACACCGAATTCTGAACTGGGTCCTTCAAGCTCAACTGTGTCATTTCGCTCGGCGATCCAATTTGCTCTTAAAGGTTCTAAGCCTTTGCGAATATCAATCGAAACTTCAGGATCAGTATAGGGTCCAGATGTGTCATAGACTGTAATCGGCGTATTTTCTTCGAGGCCAGTTTGAGTTTGAGTCGGTGAACAGGATATTTCACGCATAGGGACACGAATATCCGGTCTTGATCCAATAACGTGTATTTTTTTCGAATTAGGAATGGCTTCAACCGCTTTTTTATCAACAGTCGCTGTATCACTCAGGATGGAATCAGGATTTGCACTCATTAGATGGCCTCTTTAATATTAAAAGAATTATTGTCTAGAGCGCCAATGGCAAGATGCTTGCTTCCCTACGCTGGTACTAACCAGATCAGGTTCAAGGGTCAATCTCAGCCCACAAAGGCGCCCCTAGCTTGATGACATGCTATATAATACGATTACTAACTACAACACTTATTAAAAAAGACTGATATGGATATAGAACTAGCCCGCTCAAATATGATTGAACAACAGATCCGTACCTGGGAAGTCCTGGATATGGATGTATTGGAATTATTGAATGAAATTCATCGTGAAGACTTTATGCCTGATGAGTATAAAGATCTTTCATTTGCAGATATTCGCATTCCACTTGGTCATGAACAAACGACGATGTCGCCAAAAGTTGAAGCGCGTTTATTGCAATCCATTGCACTGCAAGCAGATGACACCGTTTTGGAAGTTGGAACTGGATGTGGCTACTTAACGACACTACTCGCTAAATCAGCAAAACAAGTTAAAAGCATTGATGTTTATCCAGATTTTATTACTTCGGCAAACGATAAAATCCTCAAGGCTGAAATTAACAATATTGAACTTGAAAGTGCCGATGCCTATGACTTATTAGATCGAACTGAAAAATATGATGTGATCGTTTTTACTGCTTCGCTACCAAAAATGGATGAGCGTTTTTTAAATTTACTCAATGATAATGGCCGAATTTTCGCTATTCTTGGTGAATCGCCGGCGATGGAAGCGTGTGTTTTGACGAAGCAAAGTGAAACAAATTATTCAAGAAAAAGTTTTTTTGAAATAGATTTACCTGCGCTGATTGGAGCGAAACAAAAAGAAGCATTCGAATTCTGACAACATGCAAACAATAACCGCTGAAGCACTTAAATCAAAACTTGATGCTGGAGAAAAACCAGTATTACTAGATGTGCGTGAATCATGGGAATTTGAAACTTGTCACATTGATGGTTCTATCAATATCAGCATGTCTAAAGTTCAACAAATGATAGATGAGCTTAAAGCAGATGACGAAACGATAGTTATTTGCCATCATGGTATGCGAAGCTACCAAGTAGCCAGTTATTTGGAAGGCAATGGATTCAACCAAATAGTAAATCTTGAAGGTGGTGTTGATGCTTGGGCTAAGTCTGTCGATACAGATATGGCTCAGTATTAAACAACCTCATTTTCAGAATATAATAACTAATAAATTGTTATGGATAGTATGCGCTCAAAAATTAAAATACTACGTTTTGTAAAGCCAACAATATCATTACTATTGCTATCGACAAACTGCATCGCTGCTGATTTGTTAAGTGTCTATCAGCTCGCTGAAAAAAATGATCCTACCTACTTACAAGAATTAGCATCATATCGCGCCACTCTAGAATCAAAACCACAGGCCATGTCGCAATTATTACCGTCAGTAAGCCTAAGCGCTGATACGACACGACATGATCAGGATATTTCTTCGGCGAGTGCATTTGGCTCAGCCGGTGAAGTAAATTTTAATAGCCGTGGTTATGCACTAAGTATTTCCCAGCCAGTATTTAGACGAGACCGTTTCATTGCCCTCAAGCAAGCTGACAGTGAAATTAATCAAGCAGAAGCTGAACTGACACAAGCACAGCAAGATTTAATCGTTCGAGTTGCAGAAAGATATTTTGATGTCCTATCCGCTTTAGATAATTTAGATTTTTCACGAGCCGAAGTTAAGTCATTAAGTAGACAACTTGAGCAAGCAAACCAACGTTTTGAAGTCGGTTTAAGTGCGATTACTGATGTACAAGAAGCACGAGCTGGATATGATCTTGCTATTGCGCAAGAGATTCTAGCACTGAATACAATTGATAATGCTCAAGAAGCAATGCGAGAAATAACCGGTGACTATGTTATTGATTTTGATGCTCTTGGAACAAATTTATCTTTAGTAAGACCTGATCCTGAGGCAATTGATAGCTGGACCACATTATCACTAGATCAAAATCTAGGTATGGTTGCAGCAATGCATGCTGCTGAAACAGCAAGGAATGAAATTAAACGTCAGGCAGCGGGACATTTACCTACGCTTGATCTGGTAGGCTCACATGGCTACGATTCTAGTGGAGGACGCTTTGGTTCGACAAAGACTCATGCTTCTTCAATAGGACTGGAGCTAAACATTCCTATCTATTCTGGTGGTTCTGTTAGCTCTCAAACTCGTGAAGCCCACGAAAACTATAATATTGCTATGCACTCTCTGGAACAGGCGAGGCGCTCAGCGCAACGTTTAACTCGTCAAGCATATCTAGGAGTTATTTCCGGTATAAGCCAGGTAAATGCTTTGAATCAGGCTGTTATTTCAAGTGAATCGGCATTAGCAGCAACTGAAGCAGGTTTTGAAGTCGGGACTCGAACTGCCGTTGATGTCGTCGCTTCTCAACGTACAACATCGGAAGCACGTCGCGATTACAGTCAGGCAAAATACAATTACATTTTAGATACTTTGAGACTTAAACAAGCCGCTGGAACGTTATCTCCTGAAGACATCCAACTCATTAATGCCTGGCTAATATAAGAATGTCTAAGCAAGCCAGTCGCTATAACTTATGCGATGTAAATAATAGCTGCCTAATCATAATTGATGTTCAGGCAAAATTAAGTTCTTCAATGGAAGAAAACGCTATCTCGGATTTAAGAAAAAATACCGATATCTTATTAAAAGCAGCAAATCAACTCGCTGTTCCAATCATTGCAACGGCGCAATACCCAAAAGGATTAGGCCCAGTTGAAGATTTTATAACTAATCAACTCAATGAGGCTTCGAAAAGTTATGAAAAGACTCAGTTCTCATGTCTTGGAATAGAGGAATTGTCTGAGTATTTAACGCAAACAAAGAAAAAACAAATAATATTAACTGGAATTGAAGCTCACATTTGTGTTTTACAAAGCGCTATCGATTTTATGGCTGAAGGTTATGAAGTTTTTGTTGTAACTGATGCAATTGCATCACGTAAATCCAAAAGTTATCAAACAGCATTATTACGATTAAATAGCGCAGGTGTTTCACTATTAACTACTGAATCTGTTTTATTTGAATGGTTACGAGATGCTGCTAACCCTGACTTTAAAGCTTTATCAAAACTTATCGTTTAGTTCACACCCGATCGTACTAAAAACCGCCAATACTTAGTAAATAGTCCAGCTTGGCTAATTATTAAACCAACACAAGCGCTTAATAAAGCAGACATATAAAGTGTTTTTGAATCCAAAACTGAATTATTAGTTAATAAAAAAATCGCCATTGTTATCAATGCCCCGATTAGTGCAGTGATTTTTCCATCTATTGATTTCTTAACTTTATTTATAACTTTGGTTTGATATAAAAAACCTGGTGTTAAGATAGAGAGAAGCACGATAAGAAATAGCCCCGAATAAAGCGTATGGTCAATTAACTCAATCGAGACAAAAGTCGTTACTGTCGATTTTTTGTACAATAAAATTCCCATATAAAGGGATACCAAAAGCGCCAATAATTCCAAACCGAGTATAAAAAGAAAAAACGGAGTAATCCTAAACCCAAATAACTTCACCATGTGACATCTCACTTTTGTTTGATATATACATGGGGTATCGCAATCGCTATGCCACAACTTTGATAGTGCTATTATCAGCTAATATTTACAAAACTATTAATTTTATATTTTCATATAAACAATAACTTAGATTGAATATTAAAGTATAAATATGAGGTCGGGGATGATGTTTACAACTCTAAAATAAATAGAATTTTAGTGTAAATACGTCGTTGCTCTACGACAGTTTCTGGAAATTCTTTAGCCTAATTCTTGAATTGTTTGGAGTAACGTTGCTTTCTTAATTGGTTTACTCAAATGCGTATCGCAACCAGCTGCCAGGCATTTATCAACTTCTTCCTTAATAGCATGCGCAGTTAAGGACACAATAATTGTACGTTCTTTATTCTGCTCTTTTTCCCATGCTCTTATTAATTTAGTCGCTTCATGTCCATCCATAATTGGCATTTGAACATCCATAAAAACAAGGTCATAGTTTCCTTGCTTATACATATCGACTGCAATTGAACCGTTCTCAGCTTCATCTAAACTGTGTGGCGTTTTCTTTAAATAGGCTTTGATTAACATTCGATTATCAGGGTTATCTTCTACTAATAAAATATGCTTAGCTTTAACCTCTTCTTCTTGTACTTCAATGACAATATTATCAGCAGTACTTTCGTATTTTTTATCTAATACTTTATTTACTTCTTTAATTAATTCCTTACGCTTAATCGGTTTAAGTAACAAATGCTTTAGACCATTTTTTTTAGCCAATTTTGAGTGTTCAACCATATATTTTGGATTCACTAACAGTATGACTTTACTCATATCAATATTTTTATTGTAAGGCCCGATTATTTCTTCATTCAAAAATAGTAATCGACTTTCAATAAGCCAGGCTTCTGGCATAGTTTCTTGTTTTAAAAGTAACGCAGCTTCTTCTAAGCTATTAGCTTCGGTACAACTTGCCCCAGAAGAGGTTAATTGCTTATTAATGCTCTGACAATTACTGGTACGTGAGTCAACAATAACAATATTTTCCCCAGAATAATCTTTTTTAATTGCTGATGTCTTGGTTTGCTCAGGTAAAGAAAGTTGTACAAAAAAACTACTTCCTTTATTTTCTTCGCTCTCTACCCATATACGACCATCCATCATTTCTGTTAAACGTTTTGAAATTGTCAAGCCTAAGCCCGTGCCTCCGTATTTACGTGTAGTAGAGGTGTCAGCTTGAGTGAAGCTGGCAAAGATTGCTTCCAATTTAGCTTTTGGTATACCGATTCCTGTATCAGTCACAGTAATTAGCACATTATTGGCATCTTTTTTTTCATTTAAATTTGTTAGTGTTATTACAATCTCGCCTTCATCTGTAAACTTCAGCGCATTACTAATGAGATTCAATATGATCTGCTTTAACCTGCCTGGATCGCCGGTACGGTATATATTTATATCGGAGTCGATATTGGGAATTATTTCAATATTTTTATCTGATGCTTGTAGAGCATAAATCTCTGCTACTTCTTCTATCAACTCCATAACATTAAAAGGTATTTCTTCTAATAAAAGTTGGTCAGCTTCAATTTTAGATAGATCGAGAATATCGTTAACTAAACTTAATAGTGCATCTCCTGCTTTTTTAAATACACTCACATAACGACTTTGTTCATTTGTTAACTTTGTCTCAGACATCAAGTCACTCATACCAATGATTGCGTTCAAAGGCGTTCTAATTTCGTGACTCATACTTGCTAAAAATTCTGACTTCATGCGCACGGCTTCAAGCGCTTCATCCCTTGCAATAGCAAGCTCCTTTGTTTGTTCCTCGACTTGTTGTTCAATTACAGTATTTCTACGCTTTAACTCTTCTTCCTGTTGTGCTTTTGCTCGAACCAAACCATACAACATCATTAATATACCAACACTAATTAACAAAGAGACGAACAATAAGTGATGCTCAAGGTCTGAAAAATAAAGTCCTTTTTCTATTATTATTTTGATGGAATAAGGAGGCAGCTCAATACGCTTTTCTTCTTTAAGTGTTTCAACCTTCCATGTCTTATCTTTGTCTACCTGATTTGGATCATTAAAGTACAGTAATTGTCGACCATATAGATTAGATGTATCACTAAACATAGTAATCGTTAAACTACTATTCTTACCTTTATTACCTAATAATTTTGTTGGCGAGACTAAAACAGATACCAGACCTTTCACCGTACCTGCATATTTTTTTTTCTTGATCGAGTGAGCATCATCTTGACTATAAATAGCTTTAAATAACCAATATTTTCTGTCTGGGTCACTTTCCAAATCAGGTGGGGCAGGCACGACTGAACTGGTCGCTATCGCAGTATCAATAGCATCGATATATTTTGGTTCAGCGTAGATATCTTCACCAATTTTTATTCTATTTTCTTTTCGATTTACATCATAAACTAAGCGAAATTCATTTACCCAATCATCACCAGTGAATGAATAATAATTTATTGCTTCAATATGCTCATATCGCTTTAATACATCATCGGCAAAATTTTCAAATTGATCTATTTGAATATTGCTATTAGAAGATATGAAGGAAGATACGTTATTAGTAACATCATTGCCGGTTAGAACGTTACCAGCTACAGATTGTTGAATTGATAAAATATCAAAATGGAAATCTTTTTGTTTCCTTTCAATTGCTGTTTTCCATGTGCTTTGCATTAAGGTAATACTAAAGGCTAAGCCAAGCATAAATGTTATGAGGTAAGTAGACTTGGTGGAAACACCAAGATTATTGTCGCTTTTCAAAATAACACCTTTTAATTAGGCATATTCAATTTCAACACGTTTTAGATAATCGTCTAATCGATTTATATTTTCACGTATAATATCGACATCACTGTTTTTTCCTGCAGTTTCAATGTTCGCGCCTAACTCTGACATAAGGTCAAATCCATAACCGCCACCTACTCCTTTAATGCTATGCCCTATCGAAGTAATATTTTCAAAATCACTTTCATTCAATGCAGATTGTAATTTCGCAATATCATCAACACGGTTTACCAAAAACCCTGGAATTAAATCTTCTAAATCAGGGTCTATTTGAACAATAATTTTCTCATCTGACATAGATTAATCCTTTTATACTGTTTCCTTTGCTGCAACTTTTTTATCACGAAAAGATGCCGGTTCTATACCATATTGATTAAGTAACTTATAAAACTCTGTACGGTTACGCCCTGCTATCTTAGCGGCATTTGCTACATGGCCATGAGTTATCCGTAACACGCTCAATAGATAGCCTCTTTCAAATGCTTGTTTAGCTTCTTTAAGCGTTTGTATGTGCACAGGATCATCATGTACTGCTTTTTTAACAAGACTTAAAGGTATATTTTTATTTTTCGATAAGGTAGCACACAGATCAATAACGTTGATTAATTGACGAACATTCCCAGGCCATGGCATTGAAATCAAATACTTCATTGCATCCGGTGAAAATTTCTTTTTATCTTGATGATTCGTCTTGGAATACATATTCAAAAAATGTTCTGCTAAAGGAGGTATGTCATCTTGTCGATCAGCAAGCTTGGGGATATCAAGTGGAACAACTTTTAATCGATAAAATAAATCTTCTCTAAACTCACCCTTTTCTACTGCGTCTTCTAAGTTTTTATGTGTCGCAGAAATAAGTCTTACATCAATAGGATATGTTTTAGTTGAACCAACCGGTCGAACTTCGAAATCCTGCAGAACTCGCAACAACTTAACTTGCAAGGCAAGAGGCATATCCCCTACTTCGTCAAGAAAGATTGTGCCGCCATTTGCAGCCTGAAATAAACCTTCATGTTTAAGATTAGCACCTGTAAATGAACCTTTCTCATGACCAAACAATTCAGACTCAAGTAATTGTTCCGGTATAGCGCCACAATTTATCGCTATAAAACGACGATCTCGTCTTGAACTTGCTTGATGAATGGCTTTAGCAATAACTTCTTTTCCTGTTCCAGTCGAACCTGAAATAAATACTGAAACATCATTGTCAGCAACCAGACTCGCCATCTCAATAATCTCAGACATGGCTTTGCTCTTATAGACAATATTTTTTGTAAATTCATTTAGTGAGGTTTTATCTTCAAGGTTAGGACTAACCCTTTTTACAGTTTCCAAAAATTCATTTTGGTTAATCGGTTTGGTCAAAAATGCCGATGTTCCTAAATGCATAGCTTTAATTGCTTCAGGTATTTGAGCTTGGCCACTCAACATAATGACCGGCAGCAACGGATTATCATTATGTAATTCCGTTAATAATGCCATACCATCCATACCTTCCATATACAGGTCAGTAATAACCACGTCAGGTGCATAAATCCCGACTAGACTTAGCGCTTCTATACCCGACTGCGCTCTTTTTACATCATATTTTTCTTTAGTTAGCCAGTTCTCAAGTAAATTTAGAACGTCATTTTCATCATCAACAATTAAGACTTTCACTTTTGATTCTGTATTTTTAGTTATCATAAATAATTCATTTTCCGATAATATTCTGCTCCCTGCAAAAAATGGTTACAATTGATTATATAAAAGACTTTTGAAGCAGTCAGAACACAAATAATAGGTTAAATATAAGTAGTTTGAAGCTACTTGTCACTCAACTGTGACACATTTAGCAAGATTACGTGGTTGGTCAATATCTGCTCCTTTTATTACAGCGACATAATAGGCTAATAACTGTAGAGGAATAGTATAGAGTATAGGCGCCATAAAATCATAAACTCCATTAATTTTAATAACATAGACACCTTCTGAAGACTCAACCTGACTTGATTTATCAGCAAACAAATAGAGTTTTCCTCCTCTTGCCTGTACTTCTCGCAAATTTGATTTCAATTTATCCAATAAATTATTATTTGGTGCAACAGCAACGACTGGCATGTCATCATCCACTAATGCTAGGGGTCCATGTTTTAGCTCTCCTGCGGCATATGCTTCAGCATGAATATAGGATATTTCCTTTAACTTTAATGCTCCTTCCATAGCAACGGGTAAAAAAACTCCTCGTCCTAGAAATAAGGCATGGTGCTTATCAGAAAAGTCTTTTGCCATAGTTTCAATTTCATCTTTATATTGAAGAATCTGATTTACTCGTCCGGGCAAACTTTCTAGTTCCTTTACAAATACATTCTCTTCTTCGAGGGAAAGGCCATTATGTCTTGCAATAGAGACAACAAGTAAAAATAATCCAACTAGTTGTGTTGTAAAGGCCTTAGTTGAAGCTACACCAATTTCGGGTCCTGCGTGTGTCAAATAGACAAGATCAGCTTCTCTCGTCAATGAACTTTCAGCAACATTGCAAATAGCCAATGTGCTTAAACTCTTTTTTTCTTTTGATAATTGTAATGCTGCCAGTGTATCTGCTGTTTCACCAGATTGAGAAATAAAAACAAACAAGGTGTCTTCGGCTACTACTGACTTTCTATACAAATACTCGCTCGCAATTTCAACATGACAAGGTATTTGGGCAATTTCTTCTAACCAAGTCGCAGCGATTAAGCCTGCATGATAACTTGTACCACAGGCAATAATTTTAACGGCTTTCACCTGTTTAAATATTGATTCAGCATTTTGTCCAAATTCACTGGCAACAACTTTTCCGTCGTCAATACGATTTTCTAATGACTCAGCAATCGCATTTGGTTGGGAAAAAATTTCTTTCATCATATAGTGCCGATAACCGGCTTTGTCTGCCGCATCAGCATTCAACTCAGAAACATTAATCGGTCGTTCAACTATTTCTTGATTAGCATCATAAATAACTAACTTATCGCGTTTAATATCAGCGACATCACCATCTTCTAAAAAAATAAATTTTTGTGTCACCGGTAGTAATGCAAATACATCTGAAGCGATAAAGTATTCACCAATACCTATTCCAATAACCAGAGGACTACCTTTACGAGCGGCGACTAATCTTTCAGGTTCCTCAGTATTTATAACACCTAATGCATAAGCACCTTCTAATTGCTTTATGGTCGCAAATACAGCTTTTAAAAGGTCTGGAGAGGTCTGTAAAGCTTCGTAAACAGCATTAACTGCGACTTCAGTATCAGTCTCAGAACTAAACTGAAACCCTGCAGCAGTTTGCTTTGCTCTAAGCTCTTCATGATTTTCAATGATCCCATTGTGTACAAGCGCAACTTGATCACGACAAATATGGGGATGGGCATTAATAAGGTTAGGCTTACCGTGTGTCGCCCATCGTGTGTGAGCTATTCCCGTTCCACCTTTTAATGGTGAAGCCTGATGTTCACGTCTTAATTCGTTAACTTTTCCTTGTACGCGAATTCGTTGTAATTTTTTATTCTCATTAAGGATAGCCAAACCAGCAGAATCATAACCGCGATATTCTAAACGTTTTAATCCCTCTAATAAGATAGGAGAAACGTCTCGTTGAGCAACTGCACCGACAATTCCACACATAATTATTAATTATTTCTTTTTGATATAAGTATCGTGACTCATGAAACGTTTAGTTTCATCTAAAATAAATTCATTCGCATCAATTTTCGCATGCATTTGTTGATTAGGTGATAAATTCCCTGATGCAGCAATAACTTGAATCTGCCGTTCAGCCTTTTCATTTCCTTGCTGAGACGCAGCAAAATACCATTTATATGCCTGTTGAATATCTTTTTTTATACCTCTACCAAAATGTATCATGTCAGCGTAATTTCTTTGAGCATCGGCATGTCCAGCTTTAGCAGCACGGTCATACCACACAACTGCCTTCTTATAATCTTTTGGAACGCCTAAACCGAGATAATAAATAATCCCCAGATAATTCTGCGCTTCAGTGTTGCCACTCTTAGCCTGAGGTAACCATAAAGCATATGCAGTTTCATAATCACCGCTATTAAATGCTTTTTTAGGATCATTCTCTTTAGCACATGCTGAAAATTGAAGAAGACTGGTGATAATTAGCAAATGTAATAACTTTTTAATCATTGAATATGATTTACGGTGATTTGAAATACCCATAATGATAAATTCTACCAATATATTATTAAGGACTAAATTAATTAAATTAGATCAAGCTAATGATTCTAGTTATATAAATGGTCGGGGCGAGAGGATTTGAACCTCCGACCCCCTGCACCCCATGCAGGTGCGCTACCAAGCTGCGCTACGCCCCGATATATTAATTCTTTCAAAACAATGGCTTACCAAAATATTCGCCATTAAAATTAGATGTCTACTCCCTATAATATCTCTCATTAGTTATACCAATACGATTTCAGTAACTCAATTGATCACTCAATTATTGAGTTATTACCTAATGATATGGAGATACAACATGAAGCTAAAGAATAAAGACATTGTAAGGATGCGGTATGAGAAAGCAAATAATAAGCAAGACATTCGCTGGGATAGTAGTTTAACAAATTTCGGCGTGCGAGTTTATCCAACTGGCAAAAAGACGTATTTAGTTGCATATCGGATTCATGGTAAACGGAAAATAAAAACCTTCGGACGATTTGAAGAAATGGATGTTGAGACAGCTCGTCAAAAGGCTCGCGAATTACTGGATGAAGTAAAAAACACGAATAAACCGATCTATCTTTCTCGTGATATGACTGTGAATAAATTATGCGAGATTTACATCGAGCGGAGAGCAATGCATATGAAATCTCACAAGGAAGAAATCCGCCGCATAAAAAGACATATTATTTCCAGATGGGGTAAAGCAAAAGTTGCCTTGGTCACGGCTAAAGACTTAAAAATAGCCCACGAGGAAATCACCAAAAATGGTCCAACAGAAGCAAATCGCGTCATCCAGGTGTATAGCCGGATGATAAACAGAGCGAAAGAATGGTATTTAATACCTAAAGAGTTTCAAAACCCTGCGGAGCTGATAACTAAGCACCCTGAAAGGAAAAGAGATAGATATTTAGACATAGATGAGCTTCCTAGACTTCTTAAAGCAATTAACGAAGTAGACAACCCATACGTGCGTGCGGCGCTTTGGCTTTATCTACTCACTGGAACTAGGAAGATGGAGCTACTTAACGCAAAACGATCTGATTTAGATATCCATCAGCAAACGTTGCGACTTTTTGAAACTAAGAACGGCATAGATAGGCACATCCACTTGAGCGATCTTGCGATGGAAGTTTTAAAAAGCCTTCCTGAAAAGTCTGACAATCCGTATCTCTTTTGTGGTCGAAATCCAGGTCGCCCATTAGTCAACATCTATAAAACTTGGGAAAGAGTCCGCGAGGATGCAGGTGTGCCTGACGTCACAATACACGATTTGCGTCGAACGACTGGTTCTTACTTAGCACAAAGCGGAAATTCTTTAATTTTAATTGGCGAAGTGCTCGGGCATAGGGATTTAGCATCAACTGAAATTTATGCAAGGTTCGGAAGTAATCACGTAAAAAGTGCTTTAAGTGATCTGTCTGATGACTTGGTTAACACGACATCAATTAAACCAAGATTGAAGTGGGCTTTTGATTTAGAGGATATTGATATGCTTGTTAATTAAATAGATGTTCGGCTTAATTCATTGAAAGAGAACTATCGATCATAAACGGAAGTAACCTAATTAACAGATTGTGTACCTCTGGAAACACTACATTATATTTCTATGAGAATTTAAAATGGTATATCATCATCAAAACCTTCATATTCTATTGGAGGAGGAACTGGCGGTTTCGAGTTAGGACATTCAGCAATCACCCATTTTGCCATCCAAACTTCCATTGGTTCAAGTTTTCCATTTTTCAATATTGGTTTTAACCATTTTTCTCGTTCGTCCTTTGAAAGTGTCTGCGCTGCAAGTAAAATAGAGCGACGGTCCCAGGATGCATGTTGAAAAAGTTCGTTTTTCTTCCCCTTAATCCATGATTGCTGATTTAAGGTAATTGCAGCTTGAGCTTGCTGACGCAAATTATTGCTAGAAAATATAAAAGAACGAACTGAGGTTAAAGCAAGAAGTCCTTTGTGACGTGCATAATACCATTCGAGCCAAATCTTAACTGATCCAATATATATAACTGGTCTTTTATGAAGCTGTTCTAATATTTCGATATGGTTTGCAATAAAACTATCGCTACTAATTGCATCCAGATACAGAAATGCATCATTAGCTGCAGGAGCAAAAAACTCCATATTTGTTATTATTGTTTCCGCTATTTCATTTATCTTATGAGCTCTCGCTCTGCGAATAATAGCTCGAATAACCCCAAGATCTAATGTTTCAAATTGCATTACTCTATCAAGAGCATCTAAAAGAACTTCAGGTGCATTTTCTATATTATCTAACTCCATATTTGTGACATCGAACGAATAATGGCTAACTACTTCTACTTCATTGAGGATTTCTAATTTTTCCAACTGATATTGATTATTTAATTCCTGATGCAAAAAATCCTCTGATTTACGAATACGCGTCTTTTCAGATGATAGTGTCAATCTTTGATTCTCATGAAGATAGACACAGAGCTCTTGATGAAATTTTTCTAATTCAATTTCGGTATTGGCAAAAATTTGAAAATCATCAACATAACGAACATGGTCAAATCCTTTTTCAAAAATATATTGATCTACATCTATCAGAGTCGCTTCTGCCATAATAATGCTTGCTGCTGGCCCAACAGGGATTCCCTGAGAAGCTCTGGAAT
>JAJFKK010000138.1 GCA_021773245.1 Gammaproteobacteria bacterium
GCAAAAACACGATTACAATCTCGCTTAAATAGCATTGTCATGTTTTTCTTACTATGCATTGTGCTTGGTCTTTTAGCATGGCTTAGCCAAAAGCATGCTGTTGAATATGATTGGACGGCAAATGGACGGCACACTTTATCGGAAGCCAGCCGTGATCTTTTGGCGCAGATGTCTGATCCTTTAGAAGTCACATCTTATGCTCGCGAAAATTCATTGTTACGCGATGCCGTTAAAAATTTCATAGGCAAATACCAACGTCATAAACCTGATATTGTTTTACGTTTTGTGAACCCCGATGCGGTTCCAGATGAGATTCGTAATCTAGGCATTAGTGTCGATGGTGAAATTATCGTTCGCTACCAGGATCGCAGCGAACATGTTACCTCTGATAAAGAACAAGCTTTTACCAATGCATTACAGCGTCTTGCTCGTAATCAAGAACGATGGATTGCATTTGTAGAAGGTCATGGAGAGCGTAATGCCTTAAAAGAAGCAAACCATGATTTAAGTGTCTGGGTTAAACAACTCTTCAGTAAAGGCTACCGAGCACAACCTATTAACTTATCCGAATTACAGTTAGTTCCTGATAACACAAACATTTTAGTAATTGCAGGACCACGCATTGATTATTTACCAGGTGAGCTTGAGGTTATTCAAAATTATATCAAAACCGGTGGTAATTTATTATGGCTTCATGAACCTGGTCCGCTTTATGGTCTGGACTCATTAGCAGAACAACTCTCACTTCAGTTTTATCCTGGGTCTATCATTGACTACGCCGGTCAACTGATTGGCATTGAAAACCCCACTATAGCTTTAGTCACGAACAGTTTATATTCCCCGCATGCAGTAACTGAAGACTTCGAATTCACAACAATATTCCCTATGGTCGGCGCTATAGAAATATTGCCGTCAGATAAATGGACAAGCAAATCAATTCTTTCTACAGGCGATCACACCTGGAGCGAGACCGGAAAACTTGAAGGTGAAGTTGAGTATAGCGAGGAAACCGATTTTCTCGGTCCATTAAACATTGGTATTAGTCTGGAACGAGATATAGAAATAGAAGAGGGTGAAGAACTCGTAACCAAGCAACAACGCATTGTTGTTATGGGTGACGGTGACTTTCTATCAAATACATATCTCGCAAATAGCGGCAATAATGAGCTAGGTACCAGAATCGTTAACTGGTTAAGTAGTGATGATGAATTTATTTCGATTCCACCAAAGATTACAAATGATACTCAACTCAATATTTCGCCAACCATTTTAGGCATTATAGGAATCGGCTTCTTGTTTATTTTGCCTGCAGCGTTGATTGTCATCGGTATTACCATCGGAATACGCCGAAAGAAACAATAACGTGGATAAACGTCTCTGGATTAACATTGGCCTGTTAGGTTTTATTTTTTTACTTTCTATTCTCATTTTTGGTAATGGAGAAAAAAACAGCCAAGAGTTACAGCGCCTTTCAAATATAGATCAAAATAACATCACTCAAATTAAAATATTAAGAAAAGATTTAAAAGATTTCGAATTTAATAAACAAGATGAAACGTGGCAACTAACCACTCCCCAACAATTTCGAGCAAACAAGACGCGTATAAATGCGATGTTGCGTATGCTAAACGTGAAATCACATAGCGAATTAAACCCATCTGAAGTTAATTTAGAAAGCCTTGGTTTAAAAAACCCAACCGTCATCATGAAATTAAATGATCATGAATTTAAATTTGGGAAAACAGATGCCATAGATCAGCGTCGTTACGTTTTGTTTGAAGGAAATATTTATTTAACCAATGATTTTTTATATCAACAACTGATGACCAATGTTGCATTTTTTGCAGATCCAAAACTTTTGCCCGAAAGCTTTAAGATTAGTTCAATTGAGTTTCCTGAAAATAAAATTGAATCCGTTAATAGTCAATGGCAGTTACAAACACCCATGGATATAGCTCCCGATCAATTGAAACGTATTGTTTTTAGCTGGGAAAATACGTCAGCAATATCTGCTGAAGAATATCAGCCAGCTGGAGCTGATTCCGTTATAAAAATATCATCAGCAAATAATAAAACTATTCAGTTTGATATTATTTCGACTGAACCTCATTTAATTTTGGGACGTAAAGATATTGGGCTTCAATATCACATGGGTAGCGATGTTGCAGCTCAAATATTACTTGAACAAAAAGCAAGCAACGAAAACGATGATGATCCTGTTATGTTAATTAACTAAATGATTTACCAGGTTAACCACTTTAAAACAAAAGGATTATCTCTTCTTACAAAAAGTCTTCTTAATTCGTCCCCAAAGAAAATTAATAAAGCAAAAGGAACGCTTAGCAGAAAGTGCCAATATTCGAGCGGTGCCGTATTAAAAAGCACATTGAACCATGGCGCGTAACTAATCAATGCGACTAAAGATAATTCTGTAGCAATACCAAGTAATACCAAACGATTTTTAAATAAGCCAACACTGAATAAACTTTGGCGGCGGGTTCGACATATCAATACATCGGCAACCTGACATATAACCACTGACGCTAAAAATGCTGTTGTTGCCTGCTGATATAAAAAGGTATTGCTCGCCAGATCCTGACCATACTGCCAGCCACCATTATAGAGCACGACAAAAAAACTAAAGAAACCGGCAGCCGCTTGAATCATTCCGATAATACCGTAACTCATAAATAGCAGGTTTCGTGTCAACAATCGTTCCTTTCTGGAACGCGGCGGCTTATGCATGACATCACTCTCAGCATGTTCCGCCCCCAAACCTAAAGCGGGCACGAGATCAGTGCCTAAATCAATAGCAAGTATGAGTACAACCGTTACTGGTAGCGGGATATCAAGTAAGACGTAAGCAATAAAAGGCGTAATTTCGGGAATATTACTAGTCAGGATATAAGCAATAAATTTCTTTATATTGTCAAAAATTGTACGACCTTCTTCGATAGCGACAACAATCGTTGCAAAGTTATCATCCATCAAAACCATGTCGCTTGCTTCTTTCGCAACATCAGTACCCATGATACCCATAGCGACACCCATGTCGGCATTTTTCAAAGCCGGAGCATCATTTACCCCATCGCCGGTCACGGTGACAATTTCATTCTCGGCTTGCAAAGCTCTGACAATCTGTAATTTTTGTTGCGGAGAAATTCGCGCAAAGATGAGTTCTTTATTATCCAGCACTTTGCTCAAAGCCGAATTATCCATCTTATCTAACTCTTCACCCTGAACCACCTGACCATCACCAGTATACAAACCTATCTGACGAGCAATTGTTTCTGCGGTTGGACCATAATCACCCGTCATCATAAAAACACGAATACCTGCCGTTCGACATTTGCTCAGGGCATCAGGTACTTCAGGTCGAAACGGATCCAACATGCCAACAATGGCAACAAATATATATTTATCTTCAACAATGTCTTCGTTATTTGTATCTCGATAGGCAAGAGCCAAACCACGTTCGCCGCGCTTAGCTAATAGATTAAACTTACTAATTAAACTTTGCCGTGTTTCTTCATCGAGCTGTCGTTCAACATCACCATCCAAAACACGATCACACATCGATAAAACAACTTCTGGTGCTCCTTTTAAATAAGCCAGATTGTTATCTGAATCAGGATCATGATTAACGGTAATCATGTGTCGAGTTGAAGACTCGAAAGGCTTTTCAGCTAAACGTGTAGATTCATTATAATTCGCACTTCCATACTGATTGTTGGCAAAAACAATCAAAGCACCTTCCGTAGATTCGCCTATATAACCCGTATCAGTAACTTGAGCATTATTACACAAGCTCATAACTCGACAGCCCAACTCCAGATTTTTTATATCGGATGTTATTTCACTCGACTGATATTCAGCATTGAGGAAACTGATAGTCTGAACACTAATCTTGTTTTGCGTAAGTGTGCCGGTCTTATCAGTACAGATAACCGTAGAACTACCAAGCGTTTCTACGCTTTCCAAATTCTTTATCAAGGCATTCTTGCTCGCCATACGCTTACTGGCCATAGCTAATGCCAATGTTACTGTCGGAAGCAATCCTTCAGGAACGTTGGCAACAATAATGCCGATAGCAAAGATCAAACTGCTTATCGTGCCTTTGCCTATAAAAAAACTAACTATGAAGAATAGAACACCAAGAAAGATAGCAATTGAGCTAATAATACGAATAAAGTAATTAAGCTCTTTACCAATTGGCGTCTGTACAACTTTGGTTTCCTTCGTCAACTGTACAATTTTACCAATCTGAGTGTTCATGCCAGTTGCACAAACCAAAACTAAACTTTCACCACTCTCAATCAAGGATCCAGAAAAAACCATATTATGACTTTCAAGTACATTGTCATGCTGATGCTTACTATCCAGCAGCACCGCTTCACTCTCTCCGGTCAAACTACTGAGGTTAACGCGTAATAAATTATCTTTAAGTAAACGACCATCAGCAGGAACGCGATCGCCTTCACTTAAACGTATAACATCACCCGGAACGATCATACTTGCATCAATTTCGAAAACAGTGCCGTCACGATAAACACGCACCATACTTGGCATCAGTTTGCGAAAACTTTCCATAATTTTTTCGCTTTGATGTTCCTGAATATAAGTGAATGTTGCGTTTAATACGGTAACGGCAAACAAGGCAATGGCGATATAAAGATTGCCCACGCCGGGATCAAGTTGCTCTGCGAATAATGCCAATCCACTACCAGCAAAAAGCAGCAACGCAAAAAAGTTTTTGAATTGCCTTAAAAATTTGATTATTTCCGGGACATCTTGCTTGACGCGTAATTCATTCGTACCGACTTCTTGTAAACGCTTTGTTACGGTCTCGGATGTAAGTCCTTTTTCAGATGTGT
The DNA here is from genome assembly GCA_021773245.1 of Gammaproteobacteria bacterium. Taxonomy (GTDB): domain Bacteria; phylum Pseudomonadota; class Gammaproteobacteria; order Eutrophobiales; family Eutrophobiaceae; genus UBA7359. Next base: position 4,875 of record JAJFKK010000138.1, read on the forward strand.
CCAGATGATCAAATAATTCATCTAAAGAGCATAGATGATACTTTGGATTTTCTTTTTTTTTTATTGATGAATTCATTTAATGGTATTCTATCCAGACTTTATGACAATCTAATTGCGTTTGATCAACACATCTTAATTATGCCTGAACTTCCAGAAGTAGAAACGACTAAAAAGGGTATAGCGCCTTATGTCGTTGGCGAAACGGTTAGTAACATCATTATTCGTGAACGCAAACTGCGTTGGCCAATACCAACAAGCTTAAAACGATCACTTAAAAATCAGCTTATTCGCAAACTAAGACGTCGAGCTAAATATTTACTCTTTTATACAGATAAAGGTTGCATGATTTTGCATCTGGGTATGTCTGGCAATTTAAGAGTGCTCGACAACACTATTCCTCACGAAAAACATGATCATGTTGATATTGTCTTTGAATCGGGTCATTTATTACGTTTTCACGATCCAAGAAAATTCGGCTCAATTCTTTGGACTAAAGACGATCCTTTAGAACATAAACTCTTAAATCAGCTTGGCCCTGAACCGTTAAGCAATGAATTCAATGTCGATTATTTATTTGCCAAATCTAGAAAACGAACTCTAGCGGTTAAAACATTCATCATGGATAGCCGTATGGTTGTCGGTGTTGGCAACATCTATGCGAGCGAAGCATTATTTCGTGCGGGAATTAAACCAACTCAAAAAGCCGGTAGCGTTTCGAAAGCACGTTATGAATTGCTGACAACTGAGATTAAAAATGTCTTGTCAGAAGCAATAGAAAAGGGCGGCACGACCTTACGTGATTTTTATAATGGTGATGGTAAACCCGGTTATTTCAGTCAAGAACTTAATGTATATGGCCGAGAAGGAGAGCCTTGTAAAAAATGTAAGAAAAAAATAAAAATGATCCGCTTGGGTCAACGTTCAACTTTTTTTTGTTCTCATTGCCAAAAGTAAATGCATATCTTAATCAAAATAAGTTTTACTTTATATTTATTATTACCTTTATGCGCACAATCACTAGAACAAAGCGATCGTCTTACTTGTTATGCTAAACATCTAGATACAGACAAAGAAGTTGAAGTAAAAACCATTCCCGGAATTACAAATAAAAACATAGCGACAGCGCAATGGCCTTTAGGCTACCCAACTATCGTTATTGATAATAGTGCATTCTTGAAATTAACAAAAAATACACGCCGCTTTATTTACTATCATGAATGTGCGCATTTAAAGTATGAGATCAAAAATGAATTTGAAGCAGATTGTAAAAGCCTGGAATTTATAAATAAAAAACACAATATTTCTGAAACTGATATCAGGAAATTGGTTAAAACATTAGTACAAGAATTTGGTATGAGTCGTCGCTGGAGCGAGTTACTTCAATGTAAAACAATGAACTCGTCTAATTAAGGCCTTATCTTTATAATTCATTCTTTGCTAACTTACCTAAAAGAATAACTTTATCGTTATTGCTTACCAACTCTCTACTGCTTTGAAAAGGAAACTTTTTTTCAATAAGTTCACCGAAAATTACTTCTGGCTTTGGCAACCATAATTTACCAAAGAAAAAAATAGGTAAAACCCTAACCAAATAACCATTCTCATAGGATTCAACTTTAACGCAGTTCTTTAAATGAACTCCGTTTATTTTTGCATCGCCCCAACCGCTTTCTTTCTGCAACATTCCTGTCTCAACATTGATATGCCGAGACATCCTGGATTTTTTTTGTAAGTGACGAATAAACCATGCTATTAATACTGGTATTAATAGAAATTGGAATAGAACAAAAACGTAAAAATATTCTATGACCATATTAAAACCTAATTTTTAAATTTACTTTAAAATATGAATTACTTCTGCTGTTCCTTCTCCACGCGGGTCACTGGCAGCAAAACTTATATTTTTATTCTTCCAGATCATGATCGCTTGCATGTTTCCGTATTGTCGGTTTTTTTCGTTTAACTGGTGACCTTTCTTTTTTAGCTCTTCCTGCTCCGTTATCGTTAAACCTCCTAGCTCGTACAAAATTTCATCTGGCAGATACTGATGATGATAACGCGGCAAACTAACCCATGATTTTGGCAAGTTACCATCAGCAAAATCCAGGACGCCAAGTAACACCATACTAATAATACGACTTCCGCCAGGAGTACCAAGCACACCAATGCGATTTTCTGTTTCTACAAATGTTGGCGTCATACTTGATAAAGGTCTTTTGCCCGGCGCTATCGCATTTGCATGATCGCCTACTAAACCATAAGCATTAGCCGTTAAAGGTTTTACAGAAAAATCATCCATTTCATTATTTAATAAAACGCCTGTGCCCTCAGCAACAAAACCTGATCCGAATGGTAAATTGATACTTAACGTAGCAGAGACACGATTACCTTCAGCATCAACTACAGAAAAATGAGTTGTATCAGTCCCTGTATTATCGACTGTAGCGATATTGCTTAACTCCTCACTCGCAGTTGCTTTGTCAGGATTGATCGTTAAAGCCATGCCTTCAGCATAATTTTTATCTAATAAACGATTAATAGGAACGTCAATAAAATCCATATCACCTAGATAAGCAGCCCGATCACGATAAGCGCGACGCATTGCTTCAACAATAATATGTTTCCGCGTTATTGGGTTATATTTTTTTAGATCAAATTGCTCAAGAATATTTAACGCTTGTCCCATCACAACACCGCCAGAAGAAGGTAATGTTGCAGACGTTACTTTTATGCCATTGTAATTAATAACTATTGGTTCACGTTCAATGATTTGATATTTTTCGAGATCTTCTATTTCCCAAATACCACCATTCTTTTTAACGCTATCAACCATTTTTCTTGCCACGGAGCCTTTATAAAAACCATCACTACCTTCTTTAGCAATAGCATTTAAAGTATTTGCCAAGTCTTCTTGTACAATCACATAACCTTTTTCAGGAATCTCATTATCTTTAAGAAAAAGCGAAGCTGCTTCTGGATAAGTTTTAATGACCTTGCTTCTAAACCCCATTAACTTTTGATAACGCGCTGTAACCGGAAACCCTTCTTCAGCTTGCTTAATCGCAGGCGCCAAGACTTCTTTTAAAGAGAGACGGCCGTAATTTTTAACAAGATGTTCGACTCCAGCAGGAACACCAGGTATTCCTGCTGCCATTGGACCGTTTAGTGACAAACCTTTAATGACGTTGCCAGACTTATCCAAGTACATATCTTTATGGCCGCGCATTGGTGTTTTTTCACGACCATCGATCATTATTTGCTTATTATCTGAAGCTCGATGGATTAACCAAAACGCGCCACCGCCTATCCCGGAACTATAGGGCTCAACAACAGCAAGTGATGCCGTTATTGCCGCGGCAGCATCAAAAGCATTACCACCTTGTTTTAAAATATCAATGCCGGCTTTTGTCGCTAATGGGTGTGCTGTAGCAACAGCAGCCTGATTAGTTGATTCAGCAAAAACGTAAGAAGAAAATAAAAGAAAAGTGAAGACGAACGAAAATAGAAACTTCATAACATTTATCATTTTATTATTGGTGTTTTTCTTTCAAAGCAAGCAGAACGGTCTCATCAACGAATTTACTCACGTCACCACTGAATGATGAAATTTCACGCACGAGACTGGATGAGATAAAACTTAGATTTTCTGCCGGAGTTAAAAATACAGTTTCTATGTTGGGTAATAATTGACGATTCATGCCTGCCATTTGAAACTCATAATCAAAATCTGATACAGCGCGTATCCCTCTAATAATGACGGTTGCATCTTTATCTCGCGCCAGATCCGTTATAAGAGAATTAAATGAAATCACTTCAATGTTTTTTATATTAGATAAAACATTAGCTGCAAGCGCAACACGCTCATCAGTGGAAAACATGGTTTGCTTGCTTTTACTATCGGCAACAGCAACGAGGACTTTTCCAAACATACTCGCTGCACGTTTGGCAATATCTACATGCCCATTTGTTACTGGGTCAAATGTTCCGGGATAAATTGCAGTTACCATTTGTGTATCCTAAGTTTGTTCAATCAACATGGATTGTACCTTACCAGCATATTTTTGTTTTTTAACTTTCCAGCTTTCAGGTAGCACCAAACCTTTCTCAGATTCAATATAAACCAAACCATTAGCATTCAACAATGATTCTTCAATAATTATTGAGCAACATTTTTCGATCAGGCCTTGATGAAATGGAGGATCGAGAAAAATAATATCAAAACCATTCTTCTCTTGTAGCAACCAGCCTATAGCATCGGAACGTTGGATGATGTGATTCTCGCTCCCTAGTGTTTGCGCGTGCTGTTTTAATGACTCGACTACCGCAGGATTAGACTCTACCAGCGTTACTTCTGATGCGTCACGGGATAATGCTTCAAAAGCTAATGCACCAGTACCCGCAAATAAATCCAAACATCGCGCGCCAACAATTTCTTGTTGTATCCAGTTAAATAAGGTTTCGCGTACCCTGTCCGGGGTTGGTCGCAAGCCGGGAGAATCAATGACATCTAATTTTCTACCACGCCACTTCCCGGCAATAATACGAACCTTACCTGGTGAAACCAAAGATTAAGAGCCTTCTTTCTTATCTTCTTCTGATGAGCCAACCATAACGGTGATTAACTTATCTGGTGTTAAACGTCGTTTAAACGCATCTTTAATTTGATCGATGCTAACGGCTTCAACATTTGCGTTAAAGGTATCGAGATAATCAAGTGGCAATTTGTAATAAGCAATGACAACAACGTAACCTAAAATTTTACTGTTGCTGTCAATTCGTAATGGATAACCGCCGGTAATATTTTTCTTGGACGCTGTTAATTCATCTTCAGTTGGTCCGGACTCAATAAATTTATTAATATTCTCCATCAAGACAGACAACGCTTCATCAACTTGATCCGAGCGTGTTTGTAATCCTGCAAGAAAAGGCCCATTGAAACGCATCGGCGAAAAGTAACTATATGCGCTATAAGACAAACCGCGTTTTTCGCGTATTTCTTCAAACAAACGAGACACCATACCGCCACCGCCGAGCACATGGTTACCAACATAAAGCGGAAAGTAATCCGGATCGCCACGCTTAAGTCCTGGTTGACCAACAAGGATATGCGTTTGTGCTGATGGATGTTCAATGATTATCGTATCTGCTTTTTCCAAATCTTTTACATTTTCTAAAGGTTTTGCTTTTTTACCTTGCTCAAGTCCCGAAGTTAAATCTTCAGCAATTTGCTCTGCTTGTTTGCGATCGACAGCACCGACAATAGCAACCATGGCATTACTAGCGACATAGTATTCTTTATAAAATGAAACAATATCTTCACGCTTAATCGCCTTAATAGATTCTTCTGTACCATCATTAGGACTAGCGTAAGGATGCGATTGATAAACCGCGCTCATAAAAGCATCTTTTGCCAATGCCCCCGCTGATTGTTGCTTCGACTTTAAACCTATTAAGGTACGCGCACGTCGTCGTTCTAAAGCTTCTTCAGTAAAGTCCGGTTTAGAAATTACTAACTTAATGTTTTCAATTGCTTTAGATAATAAAGTTTCATCTGTTAATGACCGTAATGAAACAGAAGCAGAGTCATAGCCTGAATCTGATCCATAAACAGCACCGAGCGATTCAAAACCATTACTTATCGCATCAGCATCAAGTCCACCCGCACCCATACTTAATAAACCACTTGTTAACGCAGCAAGGCCTGGTAATTCACCATTACGACTACCACCCGCATCAAAAACAATTTCCATATCAACCATAGGAAGCTCAGGCGAATGTACATAATAAACTTCGGTGCCTTTGCTGGTTTTCCATGTTTCAATTTTTGGTGAAGCTTGTACTGTCCAACTAACGAACAATAATAATGAAAAAACAACTTTTAATAATTTACTAGTGGCCATGTCTAACTCCTGCTGGTGCTCTCTTCGGCGCCTTATCCATTGGCAACGGATCAAGCTCAGAAACTGTTAGTCGATCATCAACCAAATATTTTTTTGCAACCTCCATGACTTGTTCTGCCGTTACAGACTTTACTCTTTCAACATACTTATCTGCCAAGCGCCAGGACAAACCAATCGTTTCTAATGTTCCTATTATCATTGCTTGATAAAACACTGAGTCCTTTTCATAAACATCACTAGAAATTACTTGCGCTTTAACACGTTGTAACTCGGCTTCGGTTACCGGGTTATTTTGTATATCTAAAATTTCATTTCTAAAGGCAACTTCCAAATCTTGAATCGTTTTATCTTTTGATGGTGTGCCTGAAAATAAAAATAAATTATCTAATCTTGAAGCCATTCGATAACCGGCACTTGCAGATGAAGCAACTTCACTGCCTCGAACTAAACGACTTGAAAAACGAGCACTATTGCCGCCGTCAATGATTGCCGCTAACACTTCCAACGCATACGGCTCCCAGCTCCAATTTTCATCATCTTCACTTCCGGGTTTAATGACGGGTGTTTTATAAGTCATCATTAAATAAGGTAGCTCTGCTGGACGTTTAACTTTTAGACGTTTCGCGCCTAATTGCTCAACTTCTTCTAACACCTTCATTTCAATAGCTTCGCCCTTCGGTAAAGGACCAAAGTGCTCTTTTGCTAAAGCGTAAACTTCATCAGCAACAACATCACCAACAACAACAACGGTCGCATTATTTGGTGCATACCATTTCTGATACCACGCACTTAAATCTTCAATCGTCATATTATCCAGATCCTGCATCCAACCAATAATAGGAAAACGATAAGGGCTGGTTTGAAAAGCGGTCGCCATTGAAGCCTCGTAAGTATAAGACTTCGGGTTATCTTCTGTACGCCAACGTCGCTCTTCTTTGACAACTTCAATTTCTTTTAAGAATTCTTCTTTAGGCAGAATTAGGTTACGCATACGGTCAGCTTCTAATTCAAAACTAATCTTCAAACGCGATTTTTCCATCGTTTGAAAATAAGCGGTGTAATCTGAGCCGGTAAAGGCATTATCACGACCGCCATTTTCTGAAATGATGCGAGAAAATTCACCGGGGCCGTATTTTTGCGTGCCTTTAAACATCATATGTTCCAAAGCATGCGAAACACCGGTAATCCCGTCGTGTTCATAACTGCTGCCAACCTTGTACCAAACCTGAGATACAACAACCGGTGCGCGATGATCTTCTTTTACGAGAATTTTTAGTCCGTTTTCGAGTTGATACTCATGGACTTTTGCGACTGCAAGCCCCGGCATAAGCAAAGCCAGAGCCAATAAAGTTATATTTAGTGACTTCAAAGGATATTCCATTTTTAATTATCTATTTATGAATTTAGTTTTTGTGATGTACCCATTATAGAGTGCATTTCTTCTTATGAGTTCGCTACAAGATGATGGTAGGATACCGTAAGTTTCATAGCATATTAAATATTTCATCTTCGTGTTTGGTTTCAAGAAAAAAAGCGCAAAAGAGTCCGAGGAAAATACAGAGAGAGCTAGCCTTTCCGATCGCCTACAACGTACGCGTAGCGGGCTGTTCGGCGGTCTTTTTAGTCGCAATAAAAAAGTAATTGATAACGCCACTCTGGAAGAACTCGAAGATCGCTTAATTATGGCGGACATCGGCACCAAAACTACTGATCAGGTCATTCAGTTATTAAAAGCCGAATCCAAGAAGAATTCAGACGCTAATCCGCTCGAACAACTCAAAAAGGTCTTGTTACCAGCTCTTGAACCTGTCGAACAAGCACTGACGATTCCAGAAAGTGACAAAAAGCCATTCTTAATACTGGTTATCGGTGTCAATGGCGTCGGTAAAACAACCACCATCGGCAAATTAGCCAAACGTTTACAAAACGAAGGTAAAAAAGTCATGCTTGCTGCTGGCGACACCTTTAGAGCAGCCGCCATTGAGCAATTACAAGTTTGGGGCGAACGAAATAAGATTACTGTCGTTGCGCAAACTCACGGCTCGGATTCAGGCGCGGTCATATTTGATGCCCTTGAGTCGGCTCGTGCCAATAATATTGATGTCTTGATAGCGGATACCGCCGGAAGATTACATAACAAAGATAATTTGATGGAAGAAATGAAAAAAATCCATCGAATTGGCGACAAGTTTGATCCGGATTTAAAAAGAGAAGTGTTGTTAGTTCTAGATGCTGGAACCGGACAAAACGCATTAGTTCAAGCAAAACAATTTAACGAAAGTGTTGGTGTTGATGGTATTGTATTGACCAAGCTTGATGGAACAGCAAAAGGCGGAATTGTTTTTTCACTTGCCGATAAATTAAATATTCCAATACGCTTTATTGGCGTTGGCGAACAAGTGGATGACTTACGTCCGTTTAACGCGTCTGAATTTATAGATGCCTTATTAGTTAGTGACGAACAATGATTAGATTTACTAACGTTAATATGACATATGCCGATGGCAATGAAGCCTTACGCAATATTAACTTGCATGTCGCGCAAGGCGCTATGGTCTATATCACGGGTCGTTCTGGCGCCGGCAAAAGCACCTTATTACGTTTAATCGCATTAATTGATCGCCACTCGCGCGGCCAAATTATTATTAACGGTCAGAATCTTGATCGTGTTCGCAATCGTCGTATTCCTTTATTCAGAAGACATATTGGTTTTATGTTTCAAGATCATCGCCTGCTTAATGATCGCACCGTATTTGATAATGTAGGTTTACCATTAGTTATAGCCGGTTATCGTCATCAAGAAATTCGTAAGCGTGTACAAGCCGCATTAGACAAGGTCAGTTTACTGCCAAAGATAAACAGTTACCCGATGTCCTTATCTGGCGGCGAACAACAACGCGTTGGCGTTGCTCGTGCGGTAGTACATCGCCCTGCTATATTACTAGCAGATGAACCTACCGGAAACCTAGATCCAGCTTTGTCTTGGGACACAATGAAATTATTTGAACAGTTTAATCAAGTTGGCGTTACTGTTCTTATTGCGAGTCATGATTTAGATATGATTAAACGTTTACAAAAACGCATCATCACTTTAAAACAAGGCCGCATACTGACACACGCCGGCACACCACTTGAAGAAAACGCAAGCAGCAATGAAGCCGGTTAATAAGAAAAAAAATACACGGCCGAATAAAACGTTTAAAAGCGAATTTAAACGTCGCTTCGACATGTGGCTATTACAACACCTACAAGCCTTTATCTTTAGCCTTGGCCAGTATGCAAAATATCCGCTGAGTAATTTATTAACGACGGCTGTCATAGGAATCTCGCTGGCATTACCCGCCAGTTTTTATTTATTGCTCGATAACGTTCGTTTTGTTTCTTCAAGTTGGGATGGCTCACTACAAGTCACGTTATTTTTACAAACAGATATTAATGACGAACAAGCATTAAGCTTCGCGGACAAATTAAAAGAAACTAATAGTATTAATGAAACAATACTCATCAAGCGTGCTGACGCCTTAGCCGAATATCAAAAACTATCTGGCTTTGCCGATGCGCTTAATGCGCTCGATGAAAATCCATTACCGAATGTTATTTTAGTCAAGCCGGCTATTGATGGTATGAACGAAGCGGAAACTGAAAGCTTGATTAAAGAACTCGAAGCGATGCCGGAAGTGGATAGCGCACAATACGACAGCCAGTGGATCAAACGATTACTTTATCTACTCGATATAATTAATCGCGTCATTATTATTCTATCCACCTTATTAGCCATCGGTGTATTACTCATTGTTGGTAATACCATCCGTTTATCAATCTACAATCGTCGCTCAGAAATAGAAATCACCAAACTCTTTGGCGGCACAGATAGCTTTATCCAAAGACCCTTCTTATATAGCGGGCTTTGGTATGGTGCGTTTGGCGGCATCATGGCCTGGTTATTAATCGGTATCTCCATGCAAATGCTGAGTGGGCCGGTAAAACAATTAGGAAGCCTCTATGCCAGCGATTTTGAGCTAATTGGTCTCGGCTTCCTCAATAGCCTGCTCCTTATCGCAATTGGCGTTATATTAGGTCTATGTGGCTCCTGGATCTCGGTAAAACGCCATTTAAAAGCCATTGA
>JAJFKK010000139.1 GCA_021773245.1 Gammaproteobacteria bacterium
GCTTGGTTTGAAAGTTATTCTAAAGGCGTTGCACCTGAACTTTGTGCTCAGAAACAAAGAACTGTTTGGTCTATTGGTTCACACGGGGGAGTTATTCGTCCTTTGGTTCTTTCAATCTTGGCGCAAGATCCATACCAGGGGCTTGGTTTAGCCGTTTCTCATCAGCAATTAACACATCGATCTGAGAATGTCTCCTCAGCTTTGGGTGTATTAGTTCCACTTTTGCATGCACTTTTACGAGGGGAGCAGCCAGATGAAACTATTTCTGAATACACAAAAAAGGTGAGGCTGATTAAGGTCACAGGTGAAGATCTATCCAAAACATATAGAGCACATAAAGGCCCAGGGAATATTCCAAAAGATCAGATGTGGAAAATTCACACAGAATTTTCGAATCAGTATCTGGATGTTAATAAAGTACTAGAAGAGAATTCTGATGAGGAAATTATCGGCAAGCTATTTGCAACCGCTTGTTATCCAGAGCATGGATTACCGCTTTTATTATGTCTTTTGCAAAGAAATAATACAGAATTCAAGGCATCTCTGTTAGCTAATGCTAATGCAGGCGGAGACAATGTACATCGTGGAATGATACTTGGACTTCTGGCTGGAGCCAGCACTACAGAAATACCTTATGAACTCAAATCTGGCTTGTTGGCCTACAATGAGCTAAAAAACGAGATAAAGAACTTTGTTAATCTGCTTAGTCTGGGGGATTTAAATACCTGACTGCGTTAAATTGAGGTATCTAAACTGATGATAACTATAATAAATAAGTGATGTGTCCCCGGAACTCTGATAGAGTGAGAAAGGAGATCGCAGTTTATTTTCTATCCTACAATTTAATACGCGCAAGCATTGCACGCTCTGCTGTGATAAATAAAAAAATACCTCGACAATTTAGCTTTATGGCGGCGGTTCAATTATATAACGAAATCAAAGTCCAACTCACATACTGTGTGGGAGGAATATTGCTATATATCGCTAGAAGTTGCCTTAATGCAATTACTACGATAAGTATCGGAGCGCAAAGAAGGAAAAATCAACCTCGTGCGGTAAAGCGTCGCCCTAAGCCCTACCCACTATTAACAATACCAACAAATTAGGCCTGTGATATTTTATAAATCAAGTGGATACAGCTTAAAAAAGCAGTATTAGAGTCTGATTCCCTTTGATTTTCATTAATTCTAGGTACATTTACCAAAAACAACTTAATTCATTGAAAAAGAAATCAAAAAATACATTCTGGTGGTGGGATCAACAAAACAAAATCCTAAAGAAGAAACAAAAGAAAGAAGTGGTTAAAAATAAAAAAAAGAAAAAGAGAAGCAAATCCCCCATTATAAATAGAGTTCATACGGAATCTATTAAGGCACCCAAAACTTTTAGTATTGAGTCTAAAGTTGCAAGAAAACAGGTAATCAAGTTTTTAAAAGATCTGAGAGAACTTTTTGCAGATAAGAATACTCAAAAGTTCATTATAGATTTCACAAGAACGGAAAGATTTATTGCCGACGCAACGCTATTATTCTACGCTGAGTTGCAATACTTGGTCGAAATGAAGAAAAACCGAATCATAGTCAATTATCGTCCACCAAAAAACAATAAGGCATTTGAAGTTCTACGCCAAATCGGTTTTTACAAGATTTGTGGCCGTGATCCTAAGAAAAGAAATAATGAAAATTACGATGATGTAGTGCATTGGTGTGTCGCAACAGGTTCTGTAGTCGATAACTCGCTATGTGCCCCAGCATTAGAGCGTTATGAGGGAAATTATAAAGGGAAGTTAGCTGAGCCCTTGATTAACAACTTGTTCAGAGGTCTTGCAGAAGCAATGACAAATACCAGCCATCATGCGTATATTGATGATCGAAATGATGGCCTCAACTACAGACCTGCCAATAAGAATTGGTGGATGTTTTCACAATCCAAAGACAACCATTTAAGTGTCGTGTTTTGTGATTTGGGAATAGGGATTCCCAGGACATTGCCGATAAAAAAGCCAAATCTGTTCAAGCAACTGGTCACAATGAATTTTGACAATATAGATAGTCAATACATCAAAATCTCTGTTGAATATAAAAGAACACGGACAGGCAAACCAGGAAGGGGTAGAGGGTTACGTGATATTGTAGATTCAGTCACAGAACAGAATGCTGGCATCGTAAAGATATATAGTAACCGAGGGTTGTTCATAAAAAGCGGAACCAATACAACGACGCACGACTTAAAAGAGAGTATATTAGGGACGCTTATATGTTGGGATATACCATTAAATGATAATTCATACCGAGAGAGAAATAATTAATATCCAACGCGATTTTTCACGCTATCCTGCTGGTCGATATAAAGATGATGGGCCATATAACGGTGAGAAATTCCGCGAAGATTTTCTTGTTCCAGCCCTTAGAAACAGCACTATTCAGGTAGATCTAGAATTAGATGGTGTACGTGGCTACAATTCATCTTTTCTTGATGAAGCGTTTGGTGGGTTAGTTAGAGAGCATGGCTTTACTGCGGATGAACTACTACAGAGACTCAATCTTATTAGTAAAGACAGTAGTTTGATTAGAGAAATAAGAGAATACATTGGAAGTCATGAAGAAGCAATTCAACCCGATGAAACGACATAGTTATTTTACATTAGATCCTTAGCGTCAATGGATTCTATAACCATTGTGATAGTAATTATTGGCTGGGTTGTTGTACATTTCGCAACTCTATCCAGAGAAAAGCGTAAAGAAAAACGTAAAATAGCTTTGACTCTCATTGAAGAAATCAAGCTAACAGAAGAAACAGCGATTACATTCCAAACATCTTCCTTATTTAATCAGCAAAGCCGTGATACATTACTGTGGAAAATAAGCAGAATAATAAATAAAGGTTCTTTGGGGTTTCAGGTTATCAAGAAATAGTTAGTTTTATCAGTGTGTTGAAGCATCTTTCGACTCATGTTTTTATGCCAAAATAAGCTTAAGTCAGAATTTCTAACTAATTGAACTTATGAGGAAATTTT
>JAJFKK010000140.1 GCA_021773245.1 Gammaproteobacteria bacterium
ATTTTACAATACAGCAACCATACAAAATATTGCTAAAGATTCACCTGATGATGGTTTCACCATTCTTTTAATTCCTGCATTTAGTGACTTACATCTTGCCTATGCACAGAACGCACCTGAATACGAAGATATGTTTATCAAACCAATAGCAGGTTGGGTAACAGGTTTACATCTTGATGACTTAGGTAGTGTTAAACCTGTTGTGTTCAATGGTGGAACATGTGAAAGCTCCACAGATAAAGCTATCGCAATGCACGTTACATTAGCTCCAGGTAAAATTGCCAACATCGGTATAGTTAACATTGCAACTCAGGGCGATGGTGATGTAATAGAATTTCCAGATACCGGTTTTTCAGCTACATCTTGTTTAATCAACGGCGTTGAACAAAATCTTGCTGACTACATGACAAGTCATAACATAGATATTAAATTACCTTTAGTTGCTGACTATTCTGGCGCAATGATTAATGTCTGTTTTCAAGAAATAGATGAAGCAAATAAATCTGTTTCTTTCTATGCACCAGTTTTTAGTGGTGTTGAATACAAATTGGCCTCCCCAGTTAGTGATTATGTTTCGTCTTTCCAAACAGCACTACCTTCTTTAGACAGTAATGTCACTTTTTCCTGTAACTGCGTTCTAAATTATCTTTATTCAGAACTCGAAGGCAAGACAACTCAAGGCATGACTGGCCCAATGACTTTTGGTGAAATTGCTTATCAATTATTAAACCAAACCTTAGTATATCTAACAGTTGAAAACTCTTAGAGTTTTATAAACTAGGCGCGGATTAGAAGTGAAAGCAAATAATATAACTGTCGCTTTAATAGGAATACCTTCTATTGAAGAAAAACGTTTAGATGCTGCTTTCTTACATTCGCAATCACGGCATACGGCATACTCAGCGATAGGAATTAATAATTCACCGCAAATATTGATGGTTAATGCAGATGAACCAGCCTCATTAATTGAATGGCGTAAATATAGAAATACACTTGAAGCTGAAAACAAAGATGACCCACCTTCTGTATTAGTATCAAAAGATCGGGAGTTTAAAACGGATCATTACCAAGTTAGACGTCCGTTGATCGCATCCAGAGCAATTAGCATTCTGGATCAAGTCACGGCAAAAGAATTTACAGTCAGTGAAGAAGTCGCTATTTTAGAGCAGACAACGACGCCCGTAGCAAAACAAGAAACACATAATGCAATCGATAAATCAGCGAAAGAAATCACTGCGCTTGTTATTGATGATAGCTTACCTGTCAGAATTCAAATGGATCAGGCATTAAGACCTTTTACCGGTCGTGTAGACTTTGCTGAATCGGGAGAAGAAGCATTTGAATTGATTAATACAAATGAATATCAAATTATTTTTCTTGATGTTGTTTTACCAGGTATGGATGGTTATGAGATATGTAAAGTAATAAAGCAAGGAAAAGCAAAAGACACTCCTATTATCATGCTAACGGGTAACTCATCACCTGCTGATAAGATTAAAGGAAAGTTAGCAGGTTGTGATACTTATTTAATCAAGCCTGTTGGCAAAGCTATATTCAAAGAAGTTGTTTCACAGTACTTAAGTTCACCTGTAAATGCAGCGATGTAATCGTTGTTATTTTGGGTGGTATTTTTAAATTTAATTTTTTAGTTCGGAGGAAAGAATGGCGATAAGAAAAGTTCTTATTGTTGATGATTCACCTACAGATTTATCAAATCTCGAAAAAATCATAAGCGAGACAGAAAGAGAAGTAATTACTGCTTCAAATGGTAACGAGGCTATTACTAAAGCAAAAAATGACAAGCCTGACATTATCTTTATGGATATTGTCATGGATAAAATGGATGGCTATGAAGCAACAAGAACCTTAACCAATGATAGCGCAACAAAAGCAATTCCTATTGTTTTTGTAAGTAGTAAACGACAAAAAGCCGATCGGGTATGGGCAAAGATGCAAGGAGGAAAAGATTTAGTGTCTAAACCTTATACAAAGGAACAAATTCTAGATCAGTTAAAAGCATACGAATGAAAACAAGCCTCAATAATAAATTATTGAGGCTTTTTTAATAAGGTACAAACATTGGCAACAGAACAGACCACACAATCAATATTGGATAACGTTACAGCGGGACTAGATCACTTCGATCCTTTTCAGGGTTTTGTTGATGATGGCAAAACGCTAAATGTACGTTATGGATTTCGTCTAGGAAAAATAAATTTTCTCGTAAACCAATTTTCAATGTGTGAAGTAGTAAAAAAACCTATTATTTATTCTGTGCCAAACACTCCTTCATGGATTCAAGGACTTATTAACCTACGAGGGATTCTTGTCCCGGTATTTAATATAAAAAAACATTTTGAACAACTTGAAGACGATGATAAAAAAAAGGAAACCTTAGTTGTCATTGATAAAGGTGAACGGGCATTTGCAACATTTATTGATGCATTACCTGATTCTATTAATCTTGATGATGCTGATTTCACTCAAGTAGAAACACCCGATAATATTTCTAAGAGATTAAAAAAACATATAACTGAAACGTATAAATTTAATAATGAGATTTGGCTTGAAATTAATTACGACGCTTTAATTAAAGAGATGACTAAAGATTATTCTGATTATAAAGACGATGAATAAATATTCGTTTAAACAATACAACATTAACGAGAGCAACTAACATGAAAATGCAATTTAAAAACAAGTTATTTTTAGCAGCAATGCTTATTAACTTTGCATATGCGTGCATCATATTCACCCTGTACTTTGCAATATCCAATACTGACAAAAGTGAAGCTGTCACCGAGATAATGAACAATGGTGTTTATAGTTTTTTTGCCTTACTCGTTATCACAATAACCGGCACTATTATCTACGTAAATAAGCTCTATAAACCGATAGAACGTTTGAAAAGTATAATGAAGAAAATATCGGAAGGTGACCTTGATGCCCGAATAGGCATTAAAAGTGGTGATGAATTCCAGGATATTGGAACATCAATCGACACAATGCTTAATGAACGTGTATCTGTATTAACTAGTATTGAAGATGATAATGAACAACTTAATGATTCGATTGTTGCATTGTTAGAAACAGTGGCACAGCTTGCTCAAAAAAACCTCTCAATTAAAGCGAAAGTAGAAGAAGATATTACTGGGCCTTTAGCAGACGCTTTGAATTTAATGACTTTTGAAACAACATCAGTTTTGAATGAAGTAACCAGAATTTCAGGCGATGTTGCTGAAACATCAAACCTGGTGAAATCTCAATCCGATAACGTACTATTACTCGCAAATAAAGAGCAGGACGAAGTAGATAGTGCGGCTACTGAACTTAAATCCGCAGCAGAAGCAATGTCAAGAATTGCTCGATTAGCAGATCAGTCTAACGCAGCAGCTGAAGGCGCTATTAGAACAACCATCACTGCTATGAATACAGTAAGTGATACAGTAGAAAGTATTAATAACATTAGAGATACCATTCACGAGACAGAAAAACGTATTAAACGACTTGGTGAACGTTCACAGGAAATTGGTACTGCAGTAAACCTGATTAATAACATTTCTGAAAGAACCCATATTCTTGCCTTAAACGCGAGTATGCATGCTGCGTCAGCAGGAGAGGCAGGCCGTGGTTTTGCTGTGGTTGCTGACGAAGTACAACGTCTCGCTGAAAATGCTAGAGAAGCAACGTCACAAATTGGAACCTTGGTAAATAATATTCAGATTGAAACAGTCAATACAGTAAATACCATGAACGAACTCATCACGCAGGTTGTTGGTGGCAGTCAACTCGCAGAAGCCGCAGGTAAACAAATGGAAGAAACACAATCAACAACAGCTGAGCTGGTTAGTATGGTACAAAAAATTGCTGAGAATGCGACTGCTCAAGCTGAGACCAGTAATAAACTACGAGAGCGTACAGATATTATTAGAGATAGTGTACGTAAGACTGGCGCGCACTTACAAGACCAAACAACTCATACAGATGAACTTGTGGAACAAGCTATGTCATTAGTTGCAGCTGTTGGCGTATTTACACTTGCTGATGAAGATATAAATATCTAGTAACAGTTTTTAATTAACACGCAAAATAATCAATTTTCCGATGGGTTCAAATAAAAACACCTTATTAGAAGGACTTATTGAACAATTTTATCAATCTATTCCTGCGAAAGATAAAATTGATTTAGATAATTTTCAGGTCGTCTTAAATAATATTGGTAAGCTTGCAATTACTGCTGGAGAAAACGAACGTTTAGGCTTCCAGGATATTTGTCTATTAATTCAAGAAACTTTTTCAGACATTATTGTAAAGACAGGAGGACTTAATAATCAGCAATTTGAGTCATTACTACTATGGCGAATTCTTGCGTTAAATTATTTAAGGGACGGCAAACAATCAACAATAGAAGCTTTAACTTATTTTTTAAAACGTTCAGATTTAAATTCAAACGTAACTGAAGATGATCTTGATGTATTAAAAGATATCCTTGAGAATGAAAGTCATCAAATTCTAATTCTATTCTCTCAAATAATAGATTCTCTGGAAAACGATCAGTCTATTGACGCTAATACTCTTGCTGATAAAATTGAAACGTTCTTATCCTCAATAGATGAAAGTAATACGCCAGCATTTCTAGACTTAGCACTCCTGTTTCAAGAAAATATTTCAGATGTTGCTGCTGAAAATAAAATATTTACTCATAAGCAAAACAGTTTGATTTTAAATTGGTTATATCAAGCCGAGTTATTTTTATCCGGTGAAGATAATAAAGAAACTGCCTCCAAGTTAGTCAACGTATTAAAAGATGAAGAATGGCCTACCCCGCTCTCTGATATGGATGCCAATATTTTATTGGAAATGTTAGGTGTCGCAGCCGATGATAGTCCTTCTTTAGAAATACCAGAAAGTCTGGTTGGTTTATATAAACAACTTAAAGACTTCTCTACTCAAATTGATGCAAACAATATAGAAAGCATACGCAAGCTTGCTAACACAACAGAAGAAATTGGTTTAGCTGCAGGTGAGCTCGATCTTATTGGTTTTCAAGATGTTTGTTTGATTGTTAAAGAAAACTTGTCCGATATGGTCAGCGAAGAATCATCCTCTATTCAAGATTATATTCCGTATATTAGTCAATGGGGAAATCAGGTACAAAGTTATTTATTAGAACCAACTAATTCTGATATGGCAATGAGTCTACTAAATTACTTAGCTGATACTCATTGGCCTGCTCCGCTTGAAGCAACAGATATTAATATATTAAAAGACATGTTTGGTGTTACTGAACAATCGGCAGATATTATGGATACCACAATGGTCACGACAGTCGACCAAATGGACTCAACGATTGCAACTACTATAGATAAACTAGACTTGACTATTGCAACGACAAATAATCAAGTACAGGAAGTACTTAATGAAATACTTGATGATGTCATTGATACAAAAGATATTTTGGCTGCTCCTCATACTATCAGCAAAGATTTAGTAGCAATGTTGAGAGAAGAAGCTGTCATTATTCAAGAGGAAGCGATCAATAATGTAACACTGATTAAAGATAAAAATATTGAAGCGAGCATCATATCTGATTCATTATCACAATATGCACTACAT
>JAJFKK010000015.1 GCA_021773245.1 Gammaproteobacteria bacterium
GGGCATCAACAAGACATCGTCGATCGTGTCGACCTTTATGAAAAATCAGTACGACGTGTCGTCCTTGCTCTTCGTAAAACACTCGGTGAAAGTGTTAACGATGAAAAACTCTGGCATGAAATAAAAAGATATTTTGGCGATCGTCTGGATGAAGTTCCTGACAACGATTTCATAAAAACTTTTTTCAACTCAACCACTCGCCGAATTTTTGGAACTGAAGGTGTCGCTCCGGAAATAGAATTTATTTCTTCAGGCCCGTCAGATGATATACATCTGATAATGTCACTTAACATTCGTCGTTACCCATATTGGGTTTCCTTACAACGAATATTTGAAACAATTCTGGATGATTTTTCTTTTCGCGTTCCTTATGACGATTTGAATCTAAATGCACGGCGTATTGCCAAATTAATAAAAGCACATGCAAAAGAAAATTTTGAAGACGATGCTGAATACATCCGCTTTGAATTTATTGATTCCTTCTTTTATCAAGCTGCCAGAGCTTATCTGGTAGGGAAATTAATAATGAGTAACGGCGATGTACCTATCGTTATTGCTTTTAAAAACGGGCCTGGCGGCATCAGTGTTGATGGCGTCTTTCTTGACGAAAATGAAATCAGCCTGATATTCGGCTACACGCGATCATATTATTTTGCAGATCCAAACTCTGTTATTGGTGCAGTCCATTTTCTTAAATCTATGCTGCCAAAGAAGCCTATAGATGAACTTTATACTGTACTTGGTCGCTTACGCCAGGGGAAGACAGAACGACATCGAACATTTACTGAGCACCTTGACAACACAAGAGACAAGTTTATCCATGCTGAAGGAGACACAGGTCTGGTCATGATTGTTTTTACATTACCGTCTTACAATCTGGTGTTTAAAGTTATTAGAGATAAATTTGGTTATCCAAAAACAGTTTCACGAAAAGATGTTGTTGGAAAATATAAACTTGTATCCAAGCACGATAGAGCTGGCAGATTAATTGACACTCAAGAGTTTCTAAATCTTGAGTTTCCGATGTATCGTTTTTCCAGAGAACTGAGAGAAGAATTACTGGGAGCTGCAAGTGAAAGCGTTAGCATAGAAGGAAGGAATATTTTATTAAAACATACGTATGTTGAAAGACGTGTTCGACCATTAAATTTGTATATTAATGAATGCTCCTATGAAGAAGCAGTTTCTGCTGTAATTGATTATGGTCAAACTATTAAAGATTTAGCACAAACAAATATTTTTACGGGCGACTTACTTTTAAAAAACTTTGGTGTAACTCCACATAAACGGGTAATTTTTTATGATTACGATGAAGTTGCATTAGTCACCGATTGCAACTTCAGAGAAATTCCAGAAGCAAGTGATTTTGAAGATGAGATGCTAGCGGACACATGGTACTACGTTGGTGAAAACGATATTTTCCCAGAGGAGTTTATCCGCTTTCTCTCTATGAATGATGAATTAAAATCAGAATTTATGAAGTATCATGCTGATTTACTAACTTCTGAATATTGGCGAAAAGTACAACAACAACATATAAAAGGTCAGGTTTCTTTAGTCGTTCCCTATACATCAGCTCAAGATCTAAACTAATCAAAACTTCTTATATTTTAATCAACTTCAATACCATTTTTCTTCAATGTTGATTCAAGAAGATTATTTCTCGTCTCAACATTATTATGTTTAACAAAAACTCTATGTATATAAATTGAAATAACAAACATAATAAAAGCGTAAGCTAAAAAAACACCACCAAGAAACGAATGATATTTATCACCTTGTGCAATCAACATTAGACATTGTGGGATAACAGCAGGAACAGAAAAAACAAGATATACAATTTTGCTAGCAGAATAAGTAACTATTGAGCCTGCAATTAGCGTTGATATAAATAAAAGCAATATACCTTGGTGTAGTACAGAGTCTATTAAGGAAAGCGATTCCTTGGGAACAAAAAGAAAACCTGTCAGTCCCCACATTGTACCGGATATGGCTGACATGATTAAAAATGTAATGAACCAATTTTCTATATTTTTTCCATGATCATTTCTGTTAAACATCCAGGTAGCAACAATTCGAGAAAATGTAAGTATTGTGAAAACAATAAACCAAATATTTAAAACTTTTTCTTGAGTAATATCCTGAAACAACCAATAGGCTAATGCTGCTCCAAAATAAGTGGCGGCATAACTAATGTAGGATTGTTCATAAAGCTTTTCTATCTGTTTTATTTCTGTCATAAGAGAAGATGAAATCCGTTATAAAATTAATGAGAATTACTTATTTCAGATCTAAAACATCCTGCATATCAAATAACCCTGACTTTTTTTCTGACAACCACTGCGCTGCTCTTACAGCCCCATTCGCAAATGTTTTTCTTGATGAAGCTTTATGTGTTATCTCAACACGTTCACCATCTGCAGCAAACATCACTGTATGATCACCAATAATATCACCGGCACGTATTGTTTCGAAACCAATCGTCTTTTTATCTCTGACTCCGGTAATACCTTCTCTACCATAAACTGCACATTCTTTTAGGTTACGACCGATTGTGTTCGCAACAACTTCACCCATATGTAATGCTGTGCCGGAAGGTGCATCTTTTTTATGGCGATGATGTGCTTCAATAATTTCAATATCGGTATCTTCTCCAATAACCTTTGCCGCAATTTCTAATAATTTGAAACAAAGGTTAACACCAATACTCATATTAGGAGCAAAGACAATAGCAATTTTATTTGATGCATTTTTAATTAGATCATGATCGCTCTGAGTAAGCCCAGTTGTCCCAATAACCATTTTGCATTTTGCTAAGACACACTTTTGTATATTTGCAGAAACAGAAGTCGCTAAAGTAAAATCGATCATGACATCAACCTGATCAGCAACACTTTGGATATCGTCAGTTATATTAACATTGAGTTTGCCGATACCCGCTACTTCACCTGCATCGAGTCCAAGCATAGGAGAACCGCTGTACTCAATTGCAGCCGTGACTTCAACCGCTTCATTATCATTACAGACTTCTAGAATAGTCTTACCCATTCTCCCCGCTGCACCGCATACCCCTACTCTAACTGCCATCTGATTTGCCTTTAATTATTTACTAAATATTGCTTTACGTTAACGCAACTTTCACACTAATGGAATGATTAAATCTCAGAATTTAGCCTTAGAGATTTTATTCGAGAACGAGGCGCAGTGCTTTTTTAGAAGCGGAGTTTATATCTAATAAATGAGCATCTAAAAAAGTGCTGCAACGAAGTTATCGGATAAAAGATCAAGGCGGGCGGAAAACTAACCCGTCATTGAGTCAAAGAACTTTTTAACCCCATCAAGCCACGAACTCGCTTGCGGACTATGCTTTTTGCCACTACTTTGCATAGATTCTTCGAATTGTTTCAACAGCGCTTTTTGTTCGCTGTTTAATTTCACTGGCGTCTCAACAATGACACGACAAAGTAAATCACCTTTTGTAGAGTTCCTTACAGAACGTACACCTTTGGATCTAAGACGGAATAATTTTCCACTTTGCGTTTCAGCTGGAATTTTTAATTTAACTTTGCCATCAAGCGTAGGAACTTCAAGCTCGCCACCCAATGCGACTGTGGAAAAACTGATAGGAACATCGCAGTAAAGATCGGTGCTATCACGAACAAAGATAGGATGCTCTTTAACACTGATATGAACATAAAGATCGCCTGCTGGTCCATTATTCTCACCAGCTTCACCTTCACCTGATAAACGTATGCGATCACCATTATCAACACCTTCAGGTACTTTAACTGAAATAGTTTTGCTATCTCGAACGCGCCCTTGACCATGACAAGGCCCACATGGATCACTGATTATTTTCCCTTGACCTCGACATTGAGGACAGGCTTGTTGCACTGAAAAGAAACCTTGTTGCATTCTAACTTGCCCATGTCCAGCACAAGTAGGACAAGTAACAGGCGCACTTCCTTTCTTGGCACCTGATCCTTTACAGGTTTTACATTCAACCATTTTCGGAACACGTATTTTAACCGTTGTTCCAGCTACTGCATCTTCAAGAGAAAGTTCAAGGTTATAACGAAGATCTGCTCCTCGATGAACACGACTACCACCGCGACTGCCACCGCCGCCAAAGATATCACCAAAGACACTATCAAATATGTCGCCAAAGCCGGCACCTGCAGCACCACCACCAGGTCCGCCACCAGCACTGTTACTTACTCCGGCATGGCCAAATTGATCATACGCAGCACGCTTTTGTGCATCGGACAAAACATCATGCGCTTCTTTTGCTTCTTTAAATTTAGTTTCGGCAGAGTCATCCCCTTCATTACGATCAGGGTGATACTTCATTGCTAAACGGCGGTAGGCTTTTTTTAATTCCGCTTCATCTGCGTTTTTAGAAACGCCTAATACCTCATAGTAATCTCGTTGGTCTGCCATACTTTAACTCTTTAAAAAATTATTATTATTTGTGTATACACTAAAACACAACAAGCCCGGAGATGAATTAACGTCTCCAGGCTCGCTATATAAGCTTTGTACTAGCTAATAAAAAGAACGATTATTTCTTTTCGTCTTCTACTTCTTCAAACTCAGCATCAACAATATCATCAGCTGTTGCTTCATCGCTGGCAGCGGCTTCAGGATTGTCTCCTCCTGCTTCTGCAGAAGCTTGCTCTTGAGCATAAGCTTTTTCTGCCAACTTACCTGCAATTTCAGTCAACTTGGTTGTCTTCTCAGTAATTGAATCTTTGTCATCACCTTTAAGTGCTTCTTCCAAGTCAGCAATGGCAGCTTCAATATCAGTCTTTTCCTGATCTTCAACCTTGTCACCCAAGTCATCCATCGACTTCTTGGTGGCATGAATCATGTTTTCCGCCATGTTCTTTGCTTCAACAAGTTCCTTAGCTATACGATCTTCTTCAGCATGCGCTTCAGCATCTTTAACCATGTTTTCGATCTCTTCATCAGAAAGACCACTTGAAGCCTTAATGACAATCGATTGTTCTTTACCGGTTGCCTTATCTTTCGCAGATACATTCAAGATACCATTCGCATCAATATCAAAGCTCACTTCAATTTGCGGTACACCACGAGGTGCTGGTGGAATATCACTTAAATCAAAACGACCTAATGATTTGTTCCCTGCTGCCATCTCACGCTCACCTTGTAAGACATGTACAGTAACAGCTGTTTGATTATCTTCAGCTGTCGAGAACGTTTGACTCGCTTTTGTTGGGATAGTCGTATTCTTATCAATCAACTTAGTCATAACACTACCCATCGTCTCAATACCCAAAGACAATGGTGTTACGTCTAACAAGAGTACGTCTTTAACATCTCCACCTAATACGCCGGCTTGAATGGCTGCACCAACAGCAACGGCTTCATCAGGATTTACATCCTTACGTGGCTCTTTATCAAAGAAAGCTTGAACCTTTTCTTGCACCATTGGCATACGTGTTTGACCACCAACCAAAATAACATCGGTAATATCAGATGTTGAAAGTCCAGCATCATCTAATGCCACTTGACATGGTGCAATTGTGCGTTCGACTAACTCTTCTACTAATGACTCTAACTTTGCTCGCGTCATCTTTAAGTTAAGATGCTTAGGACCATTAGCGTCAGCTGTTATATAAGGCAGATTAATATCTGTTTGTTGGCTAGATGACAATTCAATCTTTGCTTTTTCCGCTGCTTCTTTAAGACGTTGTAGTGCTAACGGATCGTTATGTAAATCTACGCCCTGCTCTTTCTTAAATTCGTCACATAGGAAATCAATAATACGGAAATCAAAATCTTCACCACCAAGGAAGGTATCACCATTAGTTGAAAGTACTTCAAATTGATGTTCGCCATCAATTTCAGCAATTTCAATAATAGAAACGTCGAAAGTACCACCACCTAGGTCATACACGGCAATCTTTGCGTCACCACGTTTCTTATCCATACCGTAAGCTAATGCCGCAGCGGTAGGTTCATTAATGATACGTTTTACATCAAGACCCGCAATACGACCGGCATCTTTCGTTGCTTGTCGTTGTGAATCATTAAAGTAAGCAGGAACCGTAATAACAGCTTCTGTTACTTCTTCACCAAGATAATCTTCTGCCGTTTTCTTCATCTTCATAAGAACTCGTGCAGAAATTTCAGGTGAGGCCATTTTCTTGCCATTGACTTCAACCCAGGCATCTCCGTTATCAGCTTTTACAATCTTGTATGGAACAAGCTTAATATCTTTTTGAACGGTATCTTCATCGAAGCGACGACCAATTAAACGTTTCACTGCATAAAGCGTGTTATCCGGGTTGGTAACGGATTGACGTTTGGCCGATTGGCCTACAAGAATTTCTTCATCGTCTGCGTAGGCAATAATGGAGGGTGTTGTTCTTGCACCTTCGCTGTTTTCTATGACCTTTGCTTCGCCACCCTCTAGAACTGCCACACAAGAGTTGGTAGTACCGAGATCAATTCCAATTATCTTTGCCATTCGTCTTCTCCAAAAATACTTAACGTACTGATTTATATTAAAATTTTATTAAAAATAGGTTGATTAATTAAATAAGGGCAATTCTTTGTTTTTCAAGCCCTTATAAGATGTTTTTTTATGAGTTAGAGATTTTGGTCAAGTACGCGGCACAGTATTTTTGAGGAGCGGAGCTTACATCAAGTAAGTGAGCACCAGCAAAAAATGCTGTAACAAAGTAATTGGCCAAAAGATCAACTCATAAATTATTTAGCGACGACTACCATCGCAGGTCGAACTAATCGCCCGTTTAACTCGTAACCTTTCTGCATGACTGTCACGACAGTGCCCGATTCAGAGCCTTCGATTTCCTGCATAGAAACAGCCTCGTGCTGTTCCGGGTTAAATTTTTCATTCAATGGATCGATTTCTTTTACGCCAAATTTTTCTATCGCACTGATAAACATCTTCAAGGTTAAGTCCATGCCTTCACGTAATTCGTCTACATGTTCTGCGCTTTCAGCAGCAGTCATACCCAAACTTAAACTATCCATAATGGGTAACAGCTCATTTACAAATTTATCCAAGGCAAATTTATGAGCATTTTCAATATCACGTGTGGTTCTTTTCCTGAGGTTCTCCATTTCTGCTTGCGCTCTTAAAGCCGCATCACGGTTTATCTGAGACTGCTCCATTTCTTTTTCAAGCTGCAGTTGTAGTGTTTCAATATCTATTTCCTGAGTTTCAGCAGGATTAGCATCAGCTTCGGTTTCTACATTTACCGCATCACCTTGTTGTTCAGCCACTACGTCGTTTTCATCTTCCTGAACAATATCGTTTTCTTTACCTGACATTTTTAACCTCATTAATTAAGACAATAGAACCCCTGCATCCAATTTGGACGCTCGCAAATATATGTGGGGATTAATTTTTCGAGTTCAAGGCAGCGCCGAGCATTTTAGCCGTAATATCAACAATTGGGATAACACGGTCATAATGCATGCGTGTTGGACCAATTACGCCTAAAACCCCGAGTATTTGACCATCAGCCTCATAAGGCGATGTCACTACACTACAATTGTCGAGTACGTCATAACCCGACTCTTCACCAATAAATATCTGCATACCATCCGCATTAATCGCCTGCTCTAGCAAATGCAAAATATCTCGCTTTTGATTAAACGTTTCGAATAATTTCTTTAATTGATCAACCTCACCTAGCTCAGCCACATCCATAAGATTGGTTTGCCCGGAAAAAAGTAAATCATCACTTTCTTTTTTAACTTCATCGGAATTAAAAGCCATCTGCGCCATTTCAATGGCGGATTGCATTGACTGATTAACCTGCTCTTTCATTTTTTCCAATTCTTCGAGAATAGACTTCCGAACATGAAGTAGATCCTTACCAGCAAAAAGCTCATTAAGATAATTTGAGACTTGTTGTAATTCCGAAGCGGAATATGTCTTATCCGTATTTATAACCCTGTTCTGCACTTCCCTGTCATTCACCACCAGAATGACCAATACCCGATTGGCCGAGAGTGCGACAAATTCAATATGCTGTAAAATTGATTGTTCCGTTCGTGGCAGCATGACGACACCAGCTAATTGCGTCACATCTGATAGCATCGATGAGGTTCGTTGCATTAATGATGAATAATCACTTTCAGGATGCAACTCTTTCGCAATTTTTTCGACCTGAGATGATTGAAGGTCGTTGACTCTCAATAAATTATCAACAAATAAACGATATCCTTTGGCAGTCGGAATACGTCCCGCTGAGGTATGGGGGGAATGTAATAAACCAACATCCTCAAGATCCGCCATAACGTTACGAATCGTCGCTGGACTCAAGCCCAAATTTGAATCTTTGGAAAGCGTGCGAGAACCTACTGGGGTGCCATCATCAATAAAATGCTCAACGAGCGCCTTAAATAGATGCAAGCTACGTTCTGATAATTGCGAAGAATCTGTTGATGTAGTCATACTCGCCTAAGGAAACAGGGATATTTAAAATATTCATGATACTTGAAGATACTGGTTTATAGCACATTTGTTTTCATCCAGCGCATCGTTGCTCCTCCTTACAGGGAATGCCATGTGCGTCGTTGCCTAAAGCACCTACTGTTGGCGCGCCTCGCTCTAAATAAAAACAGACGCACTCTAAGCCTGCATCTTCAAGTATCATGAGTATAGAAATTTAGCACTGTCCTTTATAGAGTGCAAAAACTCTTAAAATAACCAGTAAAATCAATCCATTTCATTAGGAGATTGGTCACAATAGCGGAGCATGCTATGTTTGACAGAAAATACAGCAGGGTTGCCTAAAATAAAGATGTTTAAACAAATAGGACTTATTACGAATTCCGGCGTCAAAACCGTTCAAACTACTTTAAATGAAGTGGTCGACTATTTGAGCGCCAATGATCGCAAGGTTATTTTGGATGAATGTTGCTCTAATTTACTCGGAGATCACGACTTTGATGTCTTTGAAGATAATGAGTTAGGCAAACATTGTGATCTGGTTATTGCTATAGGTGGTGATGGCACCATGCTAATGGCGTCACATATTCTCTGTGATTTCAATGTGCCTTTACTTGGTAT
This sequence comes from Gammaproteobacteria bacterium, assembly GCA_021773245.1. Classification (GTDB taxonomy): domain Bacteria; phylum Pseudomonadota; class Gammaproteobacteria; order Eutrophobiales; family Eutrophobiaceae; genus UBA7359. Next base: position 9,074 of record JAJFKK010000015.1, read on the forward strand.
CAACTTAGGCCATGTTGGTTTTCTAGCTGATATTCCAGCAGATGATATTGCCGCCAATATGGATGAAATCTTAAATGGTCATTACGTTGAAGATGTTCGCTTCTTATTATGGGGGCAAGTTTTTCGAGACGGTGAATGCTTGTATGAGGATTATGCTTTTAACGATATCGTCATTCAAAAATGGAATGTTGCCCGTTTAGTCGAATTAGAAACTTATATTAATGATGCTTTTGTACATACACACCGTTCCGATGGCATGATCGTTTCTTCGCCTACAGGGTCGACTGCTTATGCACTTGCTGGTGGTGGCCCGGTTGTACATCCATCACTTGATGCCTTATTACTAGTACCTATTTGTCCACATTCTGTCACCAATCGTCCCATTGTCGTTGATGGCAACAGTCGTATTGAAATTGTTGTTAGCACCAGAGAAGTTGACCAGGCGCGACTTACATTTGATGGTGAAATAAAATTTGAATTGGCAACAGGTGATCGCGTTCGCGTTAAAAAGAAAAATAAAGAAATTAGATTGATCCATCCACCAGGACATGATCAATTTCATATTTTGCGCGAAAAATTACACTGGAGTAAATAGGCTTGCTGCGACAACTCGTTATCAACGACTTAGCTGTCATAGATAGTCTCAATATTGATTTCAATTCGGGCATGACGGTGTTAACGGGTGAAACGGGTGCGGGTAAATCAATCTTACTCGATGCACTTGGTCTTATATTAGGTAATCGTGCTGACGCAAACCTTATTCGCGGTGGCTCAGATAAAACCGACATCACCGCTATTTTCTCAATTTCGAATAACCCCGATATCACTGCCCGACTTAGTGAAATGGAAATTGAATCCGATGATGAATTATTTATTAGACGCACTATCAGTAAAGACGGTCGTTCTCGCGCCTATTTGAATAACACTCCCGTTCCAATACAGACATTAAAAGAAGTTGGTGAAAATTTAATTGATATTCATGGCCAACATGCACATCAATCTTTATCTAGACCCAAGGTTCAACGCGAACTGCTAGATCAGTTTGGTCAATATGACGATTTATTAAAAAACGTTACTGATACATTTCAGGACTGGAAACAGGTTAACCTGCAATTACTAAACTTTAGAACTGACGGCGAAGACTTTGAAGCAAGGTTAACCTTATTAAAATACCAAATAGAAGAACTTGAGCAACTTGCTATTGGTGAAACGGAACATGCTGAATTATCTGAAGAACAAAAACGTCAATCGCACTCACAACGTTTATTAGAATCATGCAAAAACATTTTATCTGATTTATCAGAATCAGAATCGGCGATTAATGACCGCTTGTCTCAACATCACAGAGAAATCATTGAACTTAGTCTCATTGATAATACTTTAGAAAACATTAGCAACTTATTAGACGGTGCAACAATACAACTTGATGAAGCAGCTCATGAATTAAAAAGCTATGTCGACCGTTTTGATATTGATGCAGAACAAATGAGCACCATAGAAAATCGTTTAGATAAATTTCATGACCTTGCTAGAAAACATAAAGTAAAACCGGAAGCACTACCAGAACATTTAAATTTTTTAACAGCACAATTAAATCAACTAGAAGGCGGGCAAGAACAACATGAACAGCTTCAACAACAAAAAGTTGGACTAACAGAACGATATATTAAATTAGCCAAACAGTTGTCAAAAAAACGATGTGATGCATCGAATATAATTTCAGAAGCAATAACAGAAAAAATGCATGAACTTGGCATCGCTGGAAAATTCAATATTGATGTAGAAAAGATTGAAGATGAAACACCCCATCAATTTGGAATGGATAAGATTTCATTTTTGGTATCAACCAACCAGGGTCAACCTTTAAGACCTTTAACAAAAGTTGCATCGGGTGGTGAATTATCCCGACTCAGTCTCGCAATACAAATTATCGGTTCAAAAGATAATGGTGTACCAACAATGATATTTGACGAAGTCGATGCCGGTATTAGCGGTGGCATTGCAGAAGTCGTTGGAAAGTTACTACATAGCCTTGCTGAACATCGACAAATATTTTGTGTTACGCATCTGGCACAAGTTGCATCGTGCGGACATCATCATTGTCGCGTGTCTAAGACAACGAAAAATAATGAAACATATACACAGGTCGTTACTCTGGATCAGAATCAGCGTATTGATGAAATTGCTCGTCTATTAGCCGGCATGGAAGTGACGAATGAAAGTCGAGCTAATGCCGCTCAAATGCTTGAGTCAGTTTAATAGTAAACTTTTCTTAAGATAAAAAGTCTTAAAATTATCAATAATTTGAATCATTTAATTGGATCAAATTAGTGATAAAATACGAGCAAAGGAACATACCTTCAAATCCAGAATAATGAATAAATTATTAGCACTATTTTTGCCGGCACTACTTATCTCAAGCAATACCTTGGCTAATGAGAAAATTACTGTGGATACAGCAACCATTGCTGATGTTGCTATTTATCCAGAGCGCTCTGCTCCAGCGACTGTGATCAGTTTAAATGAAAGTACTATTAGTGCTCGTATTACAGCGCAAGTAGATGAATTACCGATTCGTGTCGGAGATATTGTTGAGACGGGTAGTATTTTGGCAAAACTCGACTGCTCTGATTACAAAATTGCGAGTCGTGAATCTCGTTCTAGAATTGAAGCACTCAAGGCGCAAATTGAACTTGCTAAACGTCGTTTGCAACGAACGAAAAAATTAACTTTAAAACAATCTATTTCTGAAGAAATATTAGACGAACGTGAATCTGATCTTGCTGTACTTAATGCTGATATCAGAGGAGCAAAGGCTGATCTGGAAATGGCAATTGTTAATGAATCACGTTGTACAGTAAAGAGTCCCTTTCGTGCATTGATTGTTGAACGAACCAGTGCTGTAGGTCAATACACCAATGTCGGAACAGCACTGGTAAAAATAATGGATATAGACCAATTGGAATTATCCGCTCAGGCCTTTAGCCAAGATACGCAACAGATTACTAATTCAAGTGAATTAGTGTTTGAACACGCAGGTAATCGATATCCGGTCAAATTAAGAACCGTTATTCCTGCGATTAATACCGAAACGCGAAACAGAGAAGTTCGTTTATTATTTAAGAATGGCTCAGCACTTCCCGGTGCTGCGGGCAAATTATTATGGCGCGATAGCCGTGCTCATATTCCTGGAGAATTTTTGGTCAATCGTAATGGTGAACTAGGCGTATTTAGTATTAAAGATAATGTCGCTCATTTTATTTCTATCCCTTCTGCGCAGGCAGGACGAGCCAGCCCAACAACTTTACCAATTGATACACCTCTCGTTATCGAAGGTCATTTTTCTTTAAAAGAAGCTGATAATGTCAGTGTGAAAAACTGACATGTCTTTGTTAGATCGCTTTCTAAACAACCATGTTCTGGCGAACCTGACTTTTAGTTTGGTACTTGTCACCGGCTTTCTTTCCTATCTGGAAATGCCACGCGCTAAAGATCCTGAGATCAATTTCAACTGGGTCAATATCATGACTATTTTTCCAGGTGCTTCATCTATTGATATTGAAAAAAGAATTACCAGTCCGATTGAAGATACCATAAGGCGTTCAATACAGGATATTCGTTTTATCTCCAGTACCAGTCGCTCAGGAATTTCCAATATTCTTATTCGCTTTAATCAAATTGATGAAAGAACCTTTGATAAACGTTTAAATGATTTACGTCGAGAAGTACAAAATACTTATACAGATGAACTCCCTGATGATGCTGAAGACCCGTTTATCTTTGAAGTCACCACATCGAATGCCTACCCTTCTGCCAGTGTCGCTATTACCAGCGCGGGTGACGATGAAAACCTGAGGCGCCAAACACGAAATATCAAAAAAGATATGGAACGCGTTAAGGGCGTCGATCGTATTAATGATTTAGGCCTTAACGATCCGGAACTACACATTAAGTTTTATCCTGAGCGTCTAGAAGGTTTGGGCATCACACCTGCTGATTTAACAGACACTATAAGAACTTACTTTCGCGATGTTTCTGCCGGTGACGTAAAAACTGACGATGGACAATGGATTGTTAGAATAGAAGGAACGAATGCCGACCCCGGTACACTTGCCAGTTATCCTGTAATTACGGCTGATGGAATCGTACCCTTAGGTAATCTTGCAGAACTATCACGCTCGACTGAAGAACCTGCAGAAATAGTTCGATTTAATGGTGAACCTGCCACTTTATTAGCAATCACAAAACAATCTACTACCAATGTACTTGAGTTGGTTGATGATATTAAAACTTATATCGAAGAACGTAATGTTTACAAGGATGCCACTGGAGTAGAACTATTCCTCGTCGATGATCAAACAATAAGTACACGTGAAGCTCTTAAATTAATGCAGACTAATGCGTTAATAGGTTTGACCATGGTACTAATCGTAACATGGGCTTTCCTGGGAACACACATCGCTATATTAACCAGTATTGGAATACCTTTTACACTAGCCGGCACATTTTTAGTCTTAAATTCAGCAGGTATGACATTAAACAACATGGTATTACTCGGTGTTGTTATCGCTTTAGGTATGTTAGTTGATGATGCCGTTGTTGTTGTTGAATCAATTTATCAAAGACTGCAAAAAGGTGTAGGCGGATTGAAGGCAGCTACAGAAGCCTTAAACGAAGTATTTGCGCCGGTAACAACATCCGTCTTGACAACCATGGCCGCCTTTCTTCCGTTGATGTTATTGCCGGGAATTCTTGGCGAATTCATGAAAGTTATTCCAATCGTTGTCACATTGGCACTCGCGATCAGTTTACTTGAAGCCTACTGGATGCTGCCGGCACATGTCATTGCCGCGAAATTAAATTTATCAAACCCTTCCAAATCACAACAAAAAAGAGAAGCAGCAACGCATTGGATACGCATCAAATACACAAAGTTATTATTAAAAGCCTTACGTTATCCTGTTCGTTCTATTATTACAGTGTTATTCATATTTTGTCTTGCTGTCGGCACAGTTGCCAGTGGCAAAATTCGCTTTAACTTTTTTGAAGCAGATGCGCTTAGATTATTCTACGTTAATATCGAAATGGCGCGAGGCACAACACTAAAAGAAACGGATAAGGTACTTTATAAAATTGAACAGGAAGCTTTAAAACAAATCAACTCTGATGAATTACGTGCATCACTCATTTATTCAGGACAACAGTTTACAGAAACGGAACCCCTGTTTGCTGATACAGTCGGGCAGATCATGATTAGTCTCAACCCTTATGAAAGCGGTGGAAGAAGTGTTGATGAAATTGCAGATGCAGTAGAAAACAATGTTTTAAACATTGATGGGCCAACAAACATATCATTATTAAGAATGAAAGAAGGACCGCCAACATCAAGAGACATCAATGTAAAAGTTCGTGGTGACGAGTTTGACGAGATTAAAGCTGCCGCAGATACATTGGTTGATTTTCTTAAATTGGATAAACGCTTTAACAATGTTTCACTTGATTATCGTCCGGGTAATCCCGAATTAATATTACGTTATGATGGTGAAGCCATTAAACGTGCCGGGATCAACCCTACTGTTTTAAGTCGAAGTATTAGCGCTTTTGTTGATGGTGAAATCGTGAATGACTTTCAGGATCAAGGCGAAGAAGTAAAACTACGTGTGCTGGCAAAACAGGATAATTGGTATGACATTGAAGAACTATTAAGACAATCAATCTCTCTGCCTGATGGTCGTTCCATTGCAATAGGCGAGTTAGTTATTCCAGAACATGGTTATGGTCAACATAATATTCGACATTATAATTTTCGCAGGGCCATCACGCTTGAAGCTGACATAGATAAAGAAGTCATTGATACTGTTGCAGCAAATGATTTACTTGTTGAAGAATGGAAAAATATTCAAAAAGATCATCCAAATGTTGACCTGGATTTTTCCGGTGTGCTGGATGACATCAACGAAAGTATGGGCGCTATAGGCATCTTATTTCTATTCGGACTGGGTTTGATGTATATCATTCTAGGCACACAATTTAGAAGTTATTTTCAGCCGTTATTAATTCTTCTCGTCACAGTTCCTCTTGCTTTCACTGGTGTCGTACTTGGTCTGCTAGTAACTAATAACCCGATTAGTTTATATACTTTATATGGCGTCGTTGCCTTATCCGGTATTTCAGTTAATGCGGCTATTGTTCTTATTTCCGCAGCAAATTCACGTTTACAAGCAGGCATGAGTTTATTACATGCAACCGTTTACGCTGCCAGGCGGAGAGTGATTCCAATTTTGATTACTTCATTAACAACGATTGCTGGTTTATTTTCTTTAGCAAGTGGCTGGGCAGGCTCATCTTTAATATGGGGGCCGGTAGCAACAGCTATAGTTTGGGGCTTAGCATTTTCTACTGTGTTAACACTGTTTGCTATTCCAATGCTTTATCGATTATCTATGGGGGCAAGTGCAAGAAAACTATCGTCTAACTAATAACGTTAGAAATTTTTTCTTTTTTTATCTTTTCTATTTGCTTTAGAATTCCAAAAACAGTGGTACCTCCCCATAACATAATAGCCGCACCGATGATAAGCATGGCATTTACAGCTGTTGGGTTATTTAATATTGGCAGAAACGCCTTACCATTAGCAGCAAATTTTGCATACATCCCCAGCCCTAACAAAACCGCTCCCGGTGCTTCATAAATGCTGGTAATAATGAGCTGTTTTTGGAGTTTAGCTATTTTTTCTTCCGACTCATTATTCATTATGTTTGATAACTACTTTATATGATTGTTCGTTATTTCGGTTTTACATATAACACCAGGCTATGTTCAATCAACTCGTAACCATGCTCTTCTGCGATCGCTTTCTGTAATTTTTCAATTTCTTCATTTTGAAATTCAATAACTTTACCAGTACTTAAACAAACCATGTGGTCATGGTGAATACCACTGTCGAGTTCAAAAACAGAATGTCCAGAATCAAAATTATGTCGCATAACCAATCCAGCAGATTCAAATTGAGTTAAGACACGGTAGACTGTAGCTAGGCCGACTTCTTCTCCAAGATCCAATAATGTTTTATAAACATCTTCAGCACTCATATGGCGCTCTTTGGAATCTTCCAGTATTTGTAAAATCCGTATTCTGGGTAAGGTTGCCTTTAGGCCTGCTTTTTTTAAGTCTTGTGCTTCCAATTGTTCCTCCTTGCTAGAAGAGCAAGTCATTTAATACTACGGTTACTACGATGGAAAAGTATACTTTAAATGAGAATAAATGTCGTTGAGGAATTCGACCGCAAAGGTTATCCTGCTACGTATTAATCTGATAATAGCTAACCTCAATCAAACATGAAAAATACTGTATTACTCTGTATCTCACTCATTTTCCTTAGCGCCTGTGCGCGTACTTTTGATGGCGGCTACAAAGTGCCGTTACTCTATGAAATTGATATCCAACAAGGAAATGTTATTGAGCAAGATATGATCAATAAGCTAAAACCGGGTATGGATAAGAATCAAGTCAAATTCATAATGGGAACACCCGTCATCGTCGACCCTTTTCACAATGAGCGTTGGGAATATATTTTCAGTTTTCAGGAAGGCGGTGGCGTCAGAGATCAACGACATATCACGCTTCATTTTAATGAAGATGAGAAACTGACCCATGTTTCCGGCGATATAGAAATTTCAGATGCTCCCAGAGTTGAAGATAGTATTGTTACTGAGGATGAAGCAATCATAGTGCCGGAAGGTTCCTATGATAAAGATGAAAAAGGATTTTTCGGTCGCTTATGGGATAAGGTAACTCCCGGAGAGGACTAATAATGAGAGCTTTGCACAAATAACTTTATTTCTTTTTAGCGCGCTGACGCCGGGCTTCCTTAGGATCAGCGAGTAGTGGACGATAAATTTCAATACGGTCTCCTGAATTCAATACCGTATCGAGTTTTTTAATTTTACTAAATAACCCGACTTTATTAACTTGCAAATCGATCTCTGGAAAACGTTCTAAAATGCCGGAATGATTTATTGCTTGTTCTATATTACTTCCCTTAGCTAAATCAACCTTCAGGTTATTTTGACTGTTCGGTTCTATATAAATAAGCTCAACTGTGATTTTCTCATTTTGTTCCATAAACAATCCGAGCCCTTTCTACAAAGGCTTCAACCATCGAGTTAGTTATTTTTTTAAACGCAGCGCCAAATGCATGTTTCATTATTTTATTTTTAAATTCAAATTGCATATCTAATGACACTGAACAACCTTCACTCGCATTTTGAAAATACCAATTACCACTTAACTCTCTAAATGGTCCTTCAACTAACTCCATATTAATTGAAGTATTAGCACACATTATATTTTTAGTGGTGAATATTTGTTTCAGTTTACCGAGCGAAATTGATATTGAGGCAACCAAAGAATCACCTTTATCTTCCAATATATTCGTATCAGTACACCAGGGTAGAAATTCAGGATAAGACTCGATGTCATTAACTAGCGCATACATTTGTTCAGCACTGTATATCACCTTTGCCTGCTTACTTATTTTTGTAACCACGCTGATACTTATTCGGTAAAACCTAGCAACTTAAACAATCCAATTGCATTAAGAAAAATAACAATAACACCGAAAGGTGCAATATAACGAACCGCAAAACGCCAGGCCCGATATGCAGCTCCATCACCCAAGCCAAGCTCTTCCACAGTCGATGTTCTCGACATCATCCAGGCTGCAAATATAGCCACTAGTAAACCGCCCAAGGGTAACATGATGTTTGAAGTGAGGATGTCAAATATATCAAAGAAACCATTCTCTTTTACAGCTCCTGCAAATGTAAAAGAAAAAGCCCAATGATTAAATGACAAAACAGTCACTAAACCTAGCACCCATGTAACAACACCAGCTAACGCTGATGCTTTTACACGAGATATGTTTTTATTCTCAACTAACCATGTGACCGCTGGTTCTAATAACGATATCCCGGAAGTCCATGCGGCAAATAACAATAATATAAAAAACAAACAACCAAAAAATGTACCAAAAGGCATTTGTCCAAAGGCTATTGGTAAAGAAATAAAAATTAAACCCGGACCACCTGCTGGTTCTAAACCATAAGTAAATACGATAGGGAAAATAGCGATACCGGCAAGAATTGCGACTGTAGTATCAGCGATAGCAATGGCAAAGCAGTTAAAACTAATTGATGATTTATGAGATAAGTAAGAACCGTAGATCATTATAGCTCCCATACCTATACTCAAGCTAAAGAAGGCTTGTCCAAGAGCAGGTAAAAATATATCTGAGAAAAAGTTTTTTTCAGCCAATCGTTCAAGATCAGGAACAAATAAATAGGCTAATCCGTCCATAAACTTTTCTGTACTCATGGCATATCCAACCATGACTAATAATAAAATAAACAATGCTGGCATTAAAAATTTAACGGCCTGCTCTAACCCATTTTTCACGCCTCTGGAAACAACGATAACTGTCATTAATGTAAAACAAGTGTGCCAGGCTAAAAGTTTTTCTGGATCAGAAATCAATTCAGTAAATATTGATTTGGATAACGCCGCATCGGCATCAACAAAAACACCGGCACCCGTTCTAAAGATATAAGCCAGCGTCCATCCGGCTATAACACTGTAATAAGAAAGTATAATAAATCCGGCAAGCACACCCATCCAACCAAGGAGTTTCCAATAAGGACTCAAACCCTCTTCTTCCGCCAATGATGTCATCGTATTAATTGGACTTTGACGTCCACGACGACCCAACATTATTTCAGCCATCATGATCGGTATGCCGACTAAGACAACGCATAGCAGATAGACCAAAACAAAAGCCCCTCCGCCATTTTCACCTACTAGATAAGGAAACCGCCAGATATTGCCGAGACCAACGGCTGAACCTGTTGCGGCAAGTATGAATGCCCAGCGTGAAGACCACTGGCCATGAATAGAAGAACGTTTTATAGACATATTTTTATGATTATTTTGTCACATTTTCCATCAATTTAGTGCTTTCTACAATCTTACAGGAAGTTATCTATTTGTCTCAAGATTCCGACGGAAATGCCGCTATAAATTTTAAGGGTTAATTGAGACATAAGTATGGCTTCTGCAGCAGAAAAAATAACAAATTCATCATTACCGAAACATATCGGTCGATTCCAGCCAATCGACATATTAGGTAAAGGCGCACAAGGTATTGTCTATCTAGCCGAAGATACTCAACTCGGTCGAAAAGTGGCAATAAAAACGCTGGACAAACACCGTCAGGATGCCGAGCAACTTAATCAGGAAGCAAAAAATGTAAGTCAATTAAATCATGCACATATTATCCCACTCTACGAAATCGGATTTCATGAAGAAAATCCATTTCTTGTTTACCAGTATTGTGAGGGAGAACAACTTAAACAACGTTTGCAACGTGACGGTAAATTAAAACAATTCGATGCTGTTAACATTATTAATCAGGTGCTAGATGGTATTGGTTATGCCCATAACAATAAAATTATCCATCGAGATTTAAACCCTTCTAACCTACTTATTAACAAAGAAGGTAATGTCCGCGTTATGGATTTTGGTATTTCTGTTATTGCTGGAACAATGACTGCGACTACAGATGTGACAGGAACCGCAAATTACCTATCACCGGAACAATTAAACAACAGTGAGATTGGCCCTTCCGTTGATATCTTTGCTTGCGGTTTAATTCTTTATGAAATGTTAACCGGCCATCAAGTTTATTCAGCCAATAATACGATGGCCGTTATGTATAAAATAACAAATGAGACTGTCGTGCCACCTTCAAAGCGAAATTCTGAAATCGATAAAGACCTCGATGCAATTGTCATGAAGTCATTGGAAAAAGATCCTGTTAATCGATATTCCAATGTTGCAGAAATGCAATCCGCATTAAAAAAATATTTAAAAATAGATGATGACACAGAATCATCTTCTGGTAATACATCTAGCACCGTAGAATTTCTATTACGCCGCATGAAACGCAAGAAGGATTTTCCTGCGGTATCTACTCATATTACTGAAATAAACCAAAAGTCTTCATCTTCAGATACCAGTTCTGCTACAGAACTTTCCAATGTCATTTTAAAAGATTTTGCTTTAACAACAAAAGTTGTACGTCTTGTTAATTCTTCTTTTTATGGTCAGTTTGGCGGGGAAATAGCAACGGTTTCCAGAGCCGTAATCATATTAGGATATGAGCATGTGCGGGCAGCTGTATTAAGCATTATCTTATTTGAACACCTGCAAAACAACGAACAGGCAAATGAATTGAAGAACGCAGCTTATACCGCATTGATGAGCGGCATTATTGCGCGTGAAAAAGCCAAGCAGATGAAAAGTATTAATGAAGATGATGTTGAGACAGCATTTGTTACATCCATGTTCCATCTACTTGGAAAATTGTTGTCTATATATTATTTCCCGGAAGAATTTGAAGCCATGAAGACTCTGGTATCAAATAAAGGTGTCGATGAAGATCAAGCCATGCGTTCAATACTCGGCACATCTTATGATGAACTTGGTCGTGGTATAGCTAAAGAATGGCAACTCCCTGATATTATCGGCAATAGCATGCAAAAGCTTCCTGAAGGATCTGTTCCAGCTGCAAAAACATCTGATGAATCATTAAGACAGCTTGCTTGCTTCTCTAATGAACTTTGTGCAATTTCAAGCAATTCTAATAATACCGACCAAGCCTATGAGGCCTTAGCAGCAAGATATAACGAGTCACTGGGCATTACCAAAGAAAGCATTACAGAATTGTTAGACGCTTCAATTAAGGAAGCAGAAGAGTTTACGCGGATATTAAATATTGATACGAGCAAAGTTACTGTATTTAATAATCTCAGAAAAAACAATGGAGATACCGAAGAAGGAGATCAATGGTCAACAGAGGTTAATGCTAACTCAACTATTACAGATGGTGTTTCAATTGAAACCACTAAAGTCGAACCAAAAACGCAACAAGAAAACCAACACGATATATTAGTCAATGGTATAGCTGAAATAACTGATTCTCTTCTAGGTGAATTCAATCTCAATGATATTTTAACCATGGTTCTCGAAACAATTTATCGAGGCATGGGTTTTAATCGAGTTCTTTTTGCGATACATAGTGCCAAAAACAAACAGGTCCTCGCACGTTTTGGTTTAGGCAAAAACATTGATGAAATAATACCTGAGTTTCGCTACACGATTGATAATTCAACTGACGTTTTTGTATCAACAATTAAAACAGGTAAAGAATATATAGTGTTAGATGTCAATTCAGATGAATACAAAGAAAAAATTCCTGACTGGCTTAGAAAGCTAACATTACCGACAACTGTTGTTCTTTATCCATTGGTTGTAAATAAAAAATGTATCGGTTTAATTTATGCCGACAATGATAATTCAGATATTAAAATTTCGATGGAAGCATTAGGATTCTTCAAGACGTTACGTAATCAAGCTTCTCTGGCGATACAACAAATACAAAAATAACTATAACATCACTCTGTTATCCAGACTTAATATAACAACCGAAAAAAAAATGAGTACTGATGAAGTAATATTAGAGAATGCAGTTGATCAACAATTAGCTAATGGTCAGGTGACGCTGCTTGCATTAAAAAAATGCTTTGATAAAAATGATCAATTTCCAGCAATGGGGAATAGCATATCCCAGATTATGCAAGTCTCGAATGAAAATGGTGGCCATAGAAAACTGGCTGATATCATATTGCAAGACCAATCCTTAACGAGCAAGATCCTCAGCATCGTCAACTCCAGTACCTACAATCAATTTGGTGGTGAGATTAATACCATTTCGCGAGCAGTCGTAATTCTTGGTCTGGATCAAATACAATCGTTATCTTTAAGTATTATGGTCTTTGAAAAGTTAAACAAGGGTCCAATGGCTGAAACATTAAAAAGCTATGCATGCCAATCATTCCTCAGTGCATTTTTTGCCAAAAAATTAGTAGAAGACATAAAGTCGATCAATTATGAAGAAGCTTTCCTTTCAAGTATGTTTCATAATTTAGGCAAACAAGCCACGCTTTACTTTTTACCCGATAGGTATGTCGAAGTTTTAAAGCTAAGCCTTGAAGAGGATCTTGATGAAGATAAAGCCTGCATAAAATTGCTTGGTCTTGATTTTTTCGATATTGGTCAATTCATTGCCCTACAATTGCAATTACCCAAAAACATTATTCTTGGTATTCAAGCCAAACCAAAATTAATAAAAGAACGACCGACTAAAGCTCAGGACTATCTGATACAAGTATCTTGCCTCACCAATGAAATTCTTGAAGCTGCAGCCTGTGGTGACCATGATCTGGCCGAGGAAAAGTTAATGGAAATTATCGAACGCTACCAAATCAGTTTTGCGCTCGATTATGAAAAAGTGCTGAATATGCTCTCTGTCTTATTACAAATATTACTGAATTACTGTGATGTTCTTGGTATCAATGCTAATACAAATACGTTTTGTATTAACTTCAATGAATTTGTCAACAATCATATAGAAACCCAACAACAAGCCACAGCTTAATCTATTTCAACTGTTCTCCGTCTATATAAGCATATTTTAAGTCATTACTTATTTCACAGTCTGCTATAATCCGCCGCATTCTTAGGATGGAAAGTAAGTGATGAGTAAAAAGAAGAAGTCTGGCGGCAAAACAATCGCATTAAACAAAAAAGCCAGCCATGATTATTTCATTGATGAGCGATTCGAAGCTGGAATCTCCCTGCTCGGCTGGGAGGTGAAAAGCTTGCGCGCGGGAAAAGTTCAAATAGTGGAAAGCTATATTCTATTGAAGGATAGTGAGGCTTTTTTATTTGGCGCACACATTACCCCTTTATTATCAGCATCAACACACGTTAAAACGGAACCACAGCGTTCGCGTAAACTTTTAATGCACCGCCAGGAATTGAATAGATTAGTTGGAGCAGTAGAACGCAAGGGACTGACACTAGTGCCCACAGCACTATATTGGAAAAACGGAAAAGTTAAACTGGAGCTCGGAATTGCCCAAGGTAAAAAAGCGCATGACAAACGCTCAACCGAGAAAGATAGAGATTGGCAAAAGCAGAAAGCACAATTGATGAGGCATAAATAATATTATTCACTCATTAATATACTCTCTTCAAATAGTTTTTGACTTTTCCTCTCTTAGTAAAACACATCAAAACTTCGCTAATACTTTCCGAACTTATTAGTCTATAATCTCTATAGTTTCTTCAGGAAACACTTTGGGGGCGTACTGGCTTCGACGTGGATATGAAACCTGAGGGGCATGCCGAGGTGCAGATTACCTCGTAAACACTTCTGCAAAACTTTTAGTTGCCAACGAAGACAACTACGCACTAGCAGCTTAATAACCTGTCATAGTGCCGTCTGCCCATTCGTGTGCTTGTGCACGGTGGAATCAGGCGTCGACTCTCACAAGACCGCGATGATTCTCG
>JAJFKK010000141.1 GCA_021773245.1 Gammaproteobacteria bacterium
ACCTGATTCTTTCAATTTATTATGAATAAATTTCATTCTGTCAGGAGTTTCCGGATGACCTGGAGCAATGTGATGTTGCAAAAAGAGTGGATCAGTCATCAATCCGGTTTTATTCAATATTTTAATCATATTATCGGCTTCAACAGCTTTCAATCGTGATTGAAAAGACATTAAAAATGCTGATAAAAGACCTGAAATAAATGTTCTTCGGTTCATTTTTACTTGAAAAATTGGTAATTTGGCATCTATATTGTATATACTACTTTAATTAATAACACTCATTAACAGTCAATATTGTTTTTGATTCTAAAAGATTACTTTGTAGAGTGCCTTAAAATTGAAAAATTTAGCTAAAAAATTTGGTCTATTTTTAATCATTTGCCCTATTCTAGCTCATGCAGAGTGGACTGTAATCACGCACACCGATACAAATAGTAATACCGAAACACAAGTCGCTTATACTCAGAATGAAGAAGGCTATAGTCTAGAAATTTATAAAGATAATGTCGGAGCCATACGCTCTCGCTTTAGTTTAAATGCTGCACTAGATATGCTTGCTAAACGCTCATGTCCGACGTATCAAATTGATTCAACATTAATAGATAATCGTTCTATTAACGACGCACCATGTTTAACTGATCTAGCCTGGAGCGAATTTATATTAGGCTATACCGAAAACAGGATAGTCTCTTCTGACAAACTAAACGCATTAATGAATGGTGGCACAATAACATTTCGCTTTATTCTTGAAAATGGGAGTTACAAGGAAACCAACTTTTCTTTAAGTGGCTCTAAAAGAGCTACATTAAGTGCACTTGGCCCTGATGTTTCAATCCTTCCATAATTATTGAATCAATGTCTGAATGGCGAGTCGTTAGTGATCTTCAAACGATTTCTCCTGATAAATGGCAAGCACTCGATTTTTCTAACAACCCTTTTCTTTCTTATCATTTTTTATCAGGCCTTGAAAAGTTTGACTGCTTAAAAAATCAATATTGGCAACCAGCTCATATCATCATTGAGAATAATGAAGATATCATTGGCGCTCTTCCTTTATATATTAAACAAGACTCTTATGGTGAATTTGTTTTTGATTGGGCTTGGGCAGATGCTTATCAACAGGCAGGACTAAATTATTACCCAAAATTCGTTTCAGCTATTCCATTTACACCTGTTTCTGGCTCTAGATTATTAGTAAACAGAAAGTATGACTATAAAAAAACCAAGAAAACATTATTAGATGCGTCATTATCATTAATGGAAGAAAATAATTTTTCATCGCTACATTTTCTATTTCCAAATGAAGAAGACCTCGATGTACTTACAGAAAATAACGGTTTAAAAAGAATCACCTGCCAATTTCACTGGTTCAATAATAATTATCGTGATTTCCAGGACTTCACTGATTCATTAACATCAAAAAAACGAAAAAAAATTCTAAAAGAACGTCGCGAAATAAAAAATTCAGGCATTGAAATTCAACGTTTATCCGGGAGTGAAATCACATCTGAACAATGGCAGCTTTTTTACCAATTCTATTCCTCTACTTTTTATAAAAAGTGGGGTGAACCTCGGCTCACATCTGATTTTTTTAAATCCATAGGTAAGGAATTACCTGAGCAGACATTACTCATATTAGCCAAGCACAATAATGAAACTATTGCTGGGGCATTTGCAATGAGTGACGACGATACATTATACGGACGACATTGGGGTTGCAGTCGTCACCTTCCCTATTTACATTTTGAATTATGCTATTATCAAACTATAGAACATACGATTGAAAAGAAGTTAAAACGATTGGATGCAGGCGTTCAAGGCGAACATAAATTAGCCAGAGGTTTTGAGCCTATTGCTATGCCTTCTTCTCACTGGATTAAAGAAGATGACTTTCGAAATGCCATTGCTAATTATTTAGACAAAGAAACTGTCATGCTGCAAGAACATATTAACTCACTAAAATCACACTTGCCTTATAAGTCGACATAATAATGCAAAGTGATCAAAAGCAAGGTCCTCATCAACTTTACTGGGTCAAAGAAAACTTATTAGCGACCGGTTTCCCTCCTATCGACGAAGCATTACGTGATCCAGATGGACTTCTTGCAATTGGAGGTGATTTATCTAACGGGCAATTACTTAATGCCTATAAAAAAGGCATTTTCCCCTGGTTTAATGAAGGTCAACCCGTTATGTGGTGGTCGCCAGATCCTCGCTGTATTCTATTACCTGAGGAAATCAGAATATCACGTAGCCTCACTAAAAGTTTAAGACAAAAAAGATTTATCATAACTTACAACACTGCTTTCACCGATGTAGTAAATGCATGTGCTGCAGCAAGAAAAGATGTTGATGACACATGGATTACAAATGAAATGAAGGAAGCTTATTTTAGTTTATTTAAACTAGGCTATGCTCACTCAGTAGAATGTTGGCTAAATGAAAAATTAGTTGGCGGCTTATATGGCCTGGCAATGGGAAAAATATTTTTTGGTGAATCTATGTTTAGCTATGAATCAAATTCATCAAAAATAGCGTTAGTCCACCTTGCTCAGCAACTTGAACTGAAAGATTTTAAATTAATCGATTGTCAGGTGCATTCTCAACATTTACAAACACTCGGTGCAAAACCTATAAAAAGAGAATTATTTTCCCAATTTCTCGAGCACTATTGTAATGATGACAAATCATCATTCAGTTCATTCGAGTGAGCTATATAAATGGATAATGACTCAAACAAACTTCGTTTTTTTTTAACGCCATCACATTCCTGTAATTATCTTGATGGACGTGAAGCGACAAGTCTTTTTGCTGATCCCGTCTTCCCAAAAAATAAAACGCTTTATTCCGCATTAGTCGCTAATGGTTTTAGACGTAGTGGCGAGCACCTTTATCAACCTTATTGCTCGCAATGCTCAGAGTGTGTCCCAATACGTATTCCTGTCAATGAGTTCATTCCTAGTCGAAATCAAAAAAGAACATGGAAAAACAATCAGGACGTAAGATTTAAAATGGTGAACGCTGATTTTTCTGAAGAACATTTTCAACTTTATACTAAATACTTATCGATGCGACACCCGGACGGCGGCATGGATAATCCCAGCAAAGATGATTATAAAAATTTTCTATGGTCTTCCTGGTCAGAAACACGTTTATTAGAGTTTAGACTCAATGAAAAATTAATTGCCGTTGCCGTAATTGATCAGTTAGAAAATGCCTATTCTGCTGTTTATACCTTTTTCGAACCAGATTTCAGGCAACGAAGTCTCGGAAAATTCGCAATTTTATGCCTTATCGAAGAAACAAAACGTCAGAATTATTCATGGCTTTATCTTGGTTATTGGATAGCTGACTGCAATAAAATGAAATACAAAATCGAATATCAGCCTGCTGAATGCTTTATTGACCAAGAATGGAAGAAATTCAGCACTTTAAGCTTTGCAGTGACCCGAAATTAGTGCAAAATTCGCCCTTTTTTAGGAAACGAGGCTTGTATGGCGAAAGAAGATCAAATCGAAATGGAAGGAACCGTTGTTGAGACACTACCCAACACCATGTTCCGTGTTGAATTAGAAAACGGTCATGTTGTTACCGCACATATTTCAGGAAAGATGCGCAAACATTATATCCGTATACTCACAGGCGATAATGTCACGGTTGAAATGACACCTTATGACTTATCTAAAGGGCGTATAACTTATAGAGCAAGATAAATTCTTAGAACACTTTATTTTCTGGCTAAAGCCAAATCATCAGCAGTATCAATACCTATACCCGCTTCATCAACAGCAATTTCTATATGAATTTTCCCGCCGTTATATAGAACTCGTAATTGTTCAAGTGCTTCAAGTTTCTCTAATCTACATGGAGCTAACTGCGTGAACGCCTGTAGATAAGCTGCTCTATACGCATAGAGCCCGATATGTCGGTAAGCTTCAGCAGGTAAACTACCTTCTCTATCAGTTGGAATCGGAGAACGACTAAAATAAAGGGCAGTTCTGTTTTTATCAAAGACAACTTTTACTACATTAGGATTAGTATAATCATCCATTGTGGTAATCTTTTCACATAATGTTGCCATTTCTTTATCTGGATTACTAAATAAGCCTGAAGCTACTTGCTCAATTAAGGATATAGGCAAGCCAAACTCATCTCCTTGGAGGTTAACAATAATCTCCTCATCTTTAATTCCTAGTTTTCTAGCTACTTCAGCTATTCTATCCGTTCCAGATTGGTGTTTTTCGGATGTCATCACAACCGTCGCACCAAATTTTTCAGCGACCTTTGCTATTTCATCATTATCTGTGGCGATATAAATATTTTTCGCTTGTGTGTTTGATGCTGTTTCAAACACATGCTGTATTAATGGTTTACCTTTAATATCTAATAAAGATTTGCCAGGCAGCCTACTTGAAGCATAACGTGCTGGAATAATAATACTAAAAGGAACTGATGCTGAGGACGACACTATTTTAAATTTTCCGCTTCTTCTTCAGTTATTGTTCTAGCTTCATCTTCTAACATTACAGGAATATCGTCACGTATGGGATAAGCCAATCTGGCAGATTTGGAAATTAATTCTTGCTTTTCCTTATCGTAATACAAAGGGCCTTTGGTTACAGGGCAGACTAAAATTTCAAGCAGTTTTTTGTCCATCAATAATGTCCTTCATTAAAGCATCAAGTCTATATTTAAAAGAATCGGGCAGTGTTGCCGTTACTGGCAAGCACCAATGTAGTTCGTTTGCGTAAGCTGTACATTTTACTGCATCTTTCTCAGTCATCACCACCGGCAAACCATCATTAAATTTTAAATCTTCAGCATTAAAGGCATAATGATCTGGAAATTCATGCATGATGATTTTTATATTTTGATTACGTAAATATGAAAAATAACGATCGGGATTACCTATACCAGCAATAGCATGTACACTTTGGCCATCTAAACTTGATACAGATATTCTTCTATTCGGTTCGGTCAAAGAAACTAAATCGCCATAGCTATATTCCATTTTATATTCATGTCTGCCGGCAATATATTTACTAACGACAAAATCAACGGACTTTAATCTGCTTACGGGTTCACGTAATGGGCCTGCAGGTAGGCAATGTTTGTTTCCAAAACGCCGTTGACCATCTATTACAGCTATTTCAATATCTCTAGCAAGTGAATAATGTTGCATGCCATCATCACAAAGGATGACATCACAATGACGATGTTCGATTAATTCTTCAGCTGCTTTTCTCCTTTGAACAGCAACTGCTACAGGACATGAAGTCCTTTTTGAAATCAAAACAGGTTCATCACCAACCAATAATGGATCACTGTCCGGTCTTACTTGTTGAGTTTTTCCTGAAAGTTTCCCACCATATCCACGACTAACAATGCCAGGTTTAAAACCTTTTTCCTTAAAGTATTCAGCTAACCAGATTACTAAAGGTGTTTTGCCTGTCCCTCCAACAGAAATATTTCCGACAATAATAACGGGAACATCAATTTGATTTACCGCAATCAGTCCTGATTGATAACACAGACGTCTAATAACAATAAATAGAGTATATATCCAACTTAATGGCAGCAGAAGATAAGCAAGCGGATGTTTGGTATACCAAACATTTTCAATAAATTCTTTCGAAAACAGCATAAGGTACTATTTAAACCCGATGTAAAAACATGCTTTAATTTGAATAATTCACAAAATAGTTTTCGTGAGCTTTATTCATCTTTTATTTCTTGTGTCGCAAAAGTAATCCTTACCAAATCTAGCTGACGTGCTGCATCCATAACACGAACAACAGATTGATGACTGGCGTCAGCATCAGCACTAATAATAATCGGCGGTTCATCCAATCCAACTAAGGCTTCTGATAAGGCGGCTTTAATTGTTTCAATCTGTGCATTAACTAAAGCTTTATCATTGATATAAACCACTCCCTGTGAATCGAGACCAACATTAACCGCATCGGGTTTTGCCTCTGTCATTTCTTTTGAGGAGCTTGGTAATGTAATATTTATTTCAGAGTTATGTTCAAATGTCGTAGAAACCATAAAAAAGATCAATAACAAGAACACCACATCAATCAAGGGAGTAATATCAAGATCCACATTGTCTCGTTTTCCAGAACGAAAATTCATATTATTCTCCGATTGAATCCTCGTTTTCGCGCAAACCATGCATAACTTCAACCATTTTCAATGATTCTTGTTCCATCGTCACAATCAAGCCGTCAATTCTTCCACGAAAATAACGATGGAACATTAAACTGGGAATAGCGACAGACAAGCCTGCAGCAGTAGTAATCAAGGCTTCGGATATACCTTCAGATAAAATACTCGGATCACCAACGCCCATGCTAGTAATAACTGTAAACACTTTAATCATGCCAATTACCGTACCAAGCAAACCTAAAAGTGGCGATATTGAGGCAATTGTTCCTAATGAATTAAGAAAACGCTCAAGATCATGGGCAACGTGTCGTCCCACTTCTTCAATACTTTCTTTCATGATTTCTCGAGAATGATTTCGATTAACTAAACCCGCAGCTAATATCATTCCTAATGGCGAACTAGCTCGTAAATCACGTATTCGTTTCGCATCTAGGTGGCCTACTTTCTGCCATTGCCAAACTTTAGCAACCAGATTTTTCGGTGCAACTTTAGTTGACCTAAGAGACCAAAAGCGTTCTGCAATAATGGCCATCGTTATGATAGAACACAATATAATTGGCCACATCAACAAACCGCCGGCCTTGATTAATTCAAGCACGTAATCTCACCCCAAAAATATTTTAAATAATTATTTTTTTACAACGCATAACTACAGCAAACACGTAACTCTTCAATGATGCCAGAAACGTCGATTTTTTGTACGAAATTCATCAACTTGCAAACCTTCATCACGAAACTTTGCAGATATTTCTCCCGTTTTATAACTAACAAACGTTTTCACGCCATGCTCATCATATCTCTGCATTATATCCTCTTTTGGGAAGCCAAATCGATTCCTATATCCAGCTGAAAAAAATGCATATTTTGGAGACACCGCCGCAATAAATGACTCATTTGATGAAGTTTTGCTGCCATGATGAGGAACAAGCAAGATATCA
>JAJFKK010000142.1 GCA_021773245.1 Gammaproteobacteria bacterium
ATGCTCGATATTTTTTCGTTCAGTGATATCTCGAATGATGAGTTGTCGATAAAGTATGCCTTTATTTTTTATTGTACGTAGACTGACTTCTACCGAAAATATGGAATTATCTTTGCGTTTGTGTTTATCCTCAAAGATAAAG
The DNA here is from genome assembly GCA_021773245.1 of Gammaproteobacteria bacterium. Taxonomy (GTDB): domain Bacteria; phylum Pseudomonadota; class Gammaproteobacteria; order Eutrophobiales; family Eutrophobiaceae; genus UBA7359. Next base: position 143 of record JAJFKK010000142.1, read on the forward strand.
CCATCATTAAATGAACCATCAAATACTTCCTGATTTTCACCGATCTTCATCCGCGCTTTCAAGTCTGTATAACACAGGCCTATTATTTCTTCATAATTATATTGATATGCCGTTAACGCTCTTTCATTAACCTCGATTATTTTCCAATCGTTATCTGTTAATAAAATAATATCATTAGCATATTTACTCAATAACTCCAGGTGTGATTCCAGCGCCTTCTTTTCGAGTTTAGATTTATATCTCTGGGCGATGAGACGTTGAGTGAATAGTTTGTTCCAGTTATAAAAGGTTATGAATATAGTGAATAAAACAATCAGTGTAATGCTAACAGCCCAACGCGTGATTAATTCAACGTGACGATAAACCTCATCTGCATCAATCTTCGAGATGATCGCCATATTAGTGCCAGCGACTTTATGTGATGATGCAAGAACTGATTTCTTACGATAATCTAAACCTATCATCACGCCTTCATAGCCGCGCAAGGCCATAGCCGCAGGCAAGTCTTCATCATCCATCGAGTGAGTTAAGCGAAATGCTGCATTCCTTGTAAAGCGGAGGTCTGTCAGAAACATCACCTTATCACCCTGGCGTTCAACCAGTAAGGTTTCTGCTGATTCTGACACGTACGGCCATAATTCTAAATGTGGCAGTACATCTTTATCTGCATCCGTTCGAATAAATATCACACCCAAGGTCAGATACTCACCATCATTGTAATATCGCATAGGGACATAGACATCTGTGCCTACAAAGGGCTCACCATTTGTTTCATGCCTGTGCAAATCAGTAAAAATTATTTTATTTTTTGTGCTTGCTTTTGATACTTTTTCTTTATTTAACTCAGATAATGGATAGTTGCTTGAAGGTGATATGACTAAGGTCTGATCTGCACTTATAAACTCTATTGTTAAATAATTATGCACATCTTGTATATTTTTTAAGTAGCTGTTAATTGTAGGCAGTTCTGATGTTTTATTTAATACCGTATATTGATATATTTTTTCTATCAAGGGCTTGTTCTGCATTAACAATTTATTATCGTCATGAGTCTCTTTAACCCAGTTAGCAAAGTAATCCGCCTTAAGTGTACTAATAGAAATCAACGTATTATGCGCGCGCGTAGTTTCGACCGCTCGAAATTTTTCTTTTAATAAATAGCCTATTAATATAACTAAAATAGATATCGTTATAAAAACTAACCAAGATATAGTTGTTATATTATTTTTTTTCTTAGTCATCTTGTTTTTTGACTGGTATCCACGTATTCAATATCGTTGATTAAAACATTATTTAGTAAGATTAAATCCATGCATATTTTTTTCATCTTCTTTAATCTCTAAGTCATCATCAGCAGAAAATTTTTCCGGATTTTCCAAACGAAGTTTTAAACGTAGATTGTTATGCGAGTCTGCATTCTTTAGTGCATCCTCCATACTGATTTTCGATTCTTTATATAAAGTGTAGAGGGAACTATCGAAGGTCAGCATTCCATCAAGCTCTGCTTTTAACATCGCATCTTTGATTTCGTCTATTCTTGCATCTTCGATTAATTCGGCAATATAAGGCGTGTTAAGTAAAATCTCAACTGCCGGTACACGCTTGACATCAATAGCCGGTATCAATCGTTGTGAAATAATCGCTTTCAAATGTTGAGACAAATCCATTAACAAACCATGGTGAGCTGTGTCCGGGAAAAAATTGATGACTCTTTCCAACGTTTGACTAGCATTGTTGGCATGTAAGGTAGATAAACAAATATGTCCTGTCTCTGCAAAATGGAGAGCATGTCGCATTGTTTCCCGGTCACGTATTTCACCAACGACAATAACATCAGGGGCTTCACGTAGTGCATTCTTTAATGCATCACCGTAAGTATGGGTATCCAATCCAACTTCACGTTGGTCAACGACAGATTTTTTATGTTCGTGAACAAACTCGATAGGGTCTTCAATTGTCAGTATATGGCCGTGTTTATGTTCATTACGATAATCAATCATTGATGCTAGCGTGGTTGATTTACCAGAGCCGGTAGCACCCACAACTAAAATCAGTCCTTGTTTCTCCATAATTATCTTTTTTAGAATAATTGGGAGTCCTAATGATTCAATCGATGGGATTTTATTTTGAATATAGCGGATGACCATTCCCGTCTCACCACGTTGCCGATAAATATTTACCCGAAAACGTCCAAGTTCACTCATTGAAATCGCCATATTCAATTCTAGGTTAGCTTCAAAGGACGACACTTGTTCATCATTCATTATTGAATAGGCAAGCGTACGAGCATCCTGAGATGATAAGGGTTTATCACCGATATTCTTGGTATGTCCCTCTATTTTAATATTGACCGGTGCGCCGACACTGAAAAACAAATCAGAAGCATCATGATCAACCATTACTTTAAGGTAGGCTGTAATATCCATTTGTTGCTCCTAAAATATTGATAATCAATTGAATTAATGGAATTATAGTACGAAATTTAATATTGATGTCTTAAAAAATAGAGCATCACTTTATAATACAGTTCAATCGCCATTTAGGATAATCCATGTGATTGCAAAGAACTTTAAAGGACTACTTGAAAAGCTATGTAGTTATGGCATTGGCAAATACTATATTCTTCATAAATCAGATACTCATATTTACTTTGGTAATTTAAATTTTGAAAAAGGACACTTGGCAGTTCATGATACAGAAGTGCTCTCTGGAATAAGTCCTGCATTATTCGAACCAGTTTGGAATGAAGGCCTAATTGGTATGGTGTGTCATAGCAAGAGTCAAGATTGGGACAGCCTCACCTTCTATGGCCTGGAACATTGTGATAGAGCGCCTGACCTGAGTTCTACCAGAGGCAATAGTTTAATAGCTGCTGAAAATGAGTATGGTGATTCTTTGATTGATTTTCAGGGAAGTATCTATCGTGGCTTTGATTTGCTCCTAGAAAACAGCTTCTTACCTATAATTCTATTGACACCAATAAAATCCAAATATGATGAAATTGGGCTGATTGTTTCTGATCTGAGAACGGCACCAATGAATATAAAAATATTACTCAAATTAAATGACATGGTGACACAGTCCATCCAAATGACTAAGACAATGAAAGTAGACGATGTCGACATGTCAGCTAAAGATTTTGAAAAATATTTCAATCAATATGACAGTTGAATGAAACTCTAAAAAAGCACTACGCCACAGAAATTATCTAATAAAGCTTATCTCAAGCAGGAAAACAACTTAGCTGTTACTATCTTGAGCTTGTATATGCTGAATTGTTTGATTTATAGCATTTGTGTAGTCACTTCCGATTTCAGAATAATTCGATTCACCCATTACTGCGGTGTAACCTATGGCATAAGAGGCCTTCATTAATCCCATACCATCTTTGCTGCCATCACCCATCATTAATTGCATAGAGACATTATCTTTATCTCCAAGCAATTGATCATAAGGCCCCCACAATTTAGGCGAAGTAAATGCACCGCCTGCCAACACATCGAGAACGACTTTTCCCTCTTCTATTTGATAGCCTAATGCGCCGAAACCATCTCCCTCGTAATATTTAAATACTTCACCATTAGGAAATGTTTTTTCATAGCAATCAATAAAACCGCCGACATATCCAGAAGGCATTTTTATACCTCTGGTACTAATACGACTCATCTCACCGGTTGCTTTAATATCGCTTGCTATAGCGAGGATCGATTCAGTTTCGCCATAGGGGTTAGTTATAAACCGATCACCATCAATCTGCTGGTAGGGTCTATCATCTGTGTTAATCGTTTCAGTAACTTGAACATCCGGCAAAACAGTAATATCAGTCTCTGACCATGAGTCATCGAGTGCTACCGCAACACCTGATATAAAAATTCCGCTTGCGAGTAAAATTAAAGGTATTGTTTTCGCTAAACGTCTTTCAAATTTACACGATTTGTCTTCTTTGATACGACGATCTTCCTTAATAGAAAAACCATGGTTTTTTGCAAAAGATTCTAGTTGCTCGTAAGCAGCAGTCGAATTCTCTTTCAAGCCATGCTCGTAAACAAGCACACGTTTGTTATCTATGACACAGGGATGTACTCTCGTTGTTGTTTTAAGTGTCGTATTATTATTGTGACTAAATAGATGTTTAGTTGTTTCTTCTATCCAGCCGACAACCTCATTGCCTACCGTTTCGTTCTCTTCAGCATGACTCAACATAGTGCACTCTCCAACAATAATAATTCTTTATATTAATACTATAGTTATAGTACATTATTATTAAATTGATTCAGATCAAGCCCATAGGCATTAGTGTTTTTTTTAAGAGTATTAAAGCAAAATAATTCTAAATTATACTGTTAATTAACTGAAATCATTGGCTCTTTTACTCGGAATAGGTAATCGTTCAGTGCAATTTTGGTGGCTGCTTACTATAGCTCGCAATGGGCAATGGGGAGCCATAAACTGAAAAAATAGGTTCGACCCTTGATCGGCATTCTGAATAATCCTCAGAATATTTTGACTGTTTTCCATGAAATTATAGATGTATATTTTTGGTACTTATTTTTTTAAAATCTCCATAATTTGAATTAATGAACTCATATCCCTTTGTTGTAAAAATTAGTATCAAAGCTATATCGAAACTAACTAATATAATTCAAACACTATTACCCACAAGCAAGTTTATAATTTCGATAGTTTTACTGCATGAGAAAAAGTTTTATTAGAAGATATAATTTTATGAGTAAGTATTCTTCCTTACTTTAAATAAAACTAAAATATAATTATATTTTTATGGGATGATGATTTAATTTTCCACCTAGCTTCTTGTTGCACTGCAATTTAGACTATAAGCTATTGATGATATAGAAATGCCTTGGTAGCTCAGCTGGATAGAGCGTCCCCCTCCTAAGGGGAAGGTCGCAGGTTCGACTCCTGCTCAGGGCACCATCATCAAATGAAATATTTCTTTTAGTATTTTGATGTAAGTTAGTTATGTTCGACTCTTCGGCGGCTTGTTCCAGACGCCACTCTACCGCCTCGACTTTATCTCCTGAGTCGTTCTACCTCCTGCATCCCTGCAGTCGTACATCCATGTAGGCGTGCTCAGGGCACCATTATTCTGGTTTGTTTTTATATAGAAGACTTGCAATTGCTGGAAGTAAAAATATTGCTCCTATCATATTTAGTAAGAACATAAAGGTAAGTAATATTCCCATGTCAGCTTGAAATTTTAATGGAGAAAATATCCACGTAATCACACCGACAGCCAATGTAACACCGGTAAAAATAATACTAAACCCAGTCGTAGACAGTGTATGAAAATAAGCATCTTTTATTTTCATTCCTTCTTTCATATAACTATCAAAACGACTGAAAAAATAAATACCGTAATCAACACCAATCCCCACACCTAAAGCAACCACAGGCAAGGTATTTACTTTTAAACCAATCTGTAAATAAGCCATTAGCGCATAAGATAAAACTGATACCAGCGCTAATGGAATAATAATGCATAGCGTTGCTCTAACAGATTTATAGGTTATAAGGCAAAGTAATATAATTGCGGCAAAAACATAGATTAGTATTGGAAATTGCGCTTCTTTTATTTCTTCATTTGTCGCAGCCATAACGCCGACATTTCCTGAAGCCAGCTTCAAACTTACCTTTTCATTTGGATTGTCGAATATAAATTTCTCTACGCTTGAGATAATTTCGTCGATTGTTTCTGCTTTGTGATCTTCTGTAAAGATCATGATCGGCATAACGCTGCAATCACTGTTTAACAATCCGGATGATGTCGGAACATAAGCCACAGATTGAGTCAACACAGAAGGGTTGCGCGGTATTATACGCCACTTCATATTACCTTCATTCCAACCAGCATTAATTCGTTTAGTAATTGTTGGTAATGCAATAACGGATTGGACACCATTCGTATTTCGCATATGCCATTCAAAACGATCAATTAACTCCATCACTTCATAATTAATACAACCTTCAGGAATTGTTTCTGCAATGATGGTTATAACATCGACACCTATCGAAAACCGATTTGCAATAACTTCTGTATCAATATTATAACGAGAATCACCATGTAACTCGGGTACGCCGCGGTGTAAATCTCCAATTTTTATTTCTGTCCCTTTCCATAAACCAAAAGCAAAAAGGAGTATTGATATAAACACGATGATATGTGATGCAGGCTTATTAATGAGTCCGGACATCTTCCTCCAGACAGGAAAAAGAAAGTTGGCTCTTTTGTTTAAATTGTTTTGATAAGCTGGTTTAAAATCTTGATAGGAAGCTAAAACTGGCAATAAAAACAGATTAGTAAAAATTATCATAGCGACACCAAGGCTTGCCGTTATCGCCATTTCCTGAATAATTTCTATTTTGATTAAACAGATTGTTATAAAGCCAATACAATCACTACTTAGCGCTACAATTCCGGGAATGAATAATCTTCTAAAACTTTTTCTTGCCGCTTCAATACCATCTGAGCCAAGGTATATTTCTACACGAATAGCACTTATCATTTGCACGCCATGACTGACGCCAATTGCAAAAATCAAAAAGGGAACAAGAATGGACATAGGATCTATACCAAAACCGAGAAGAGGTAATAAACCTAACTGCCAGATTACAGCAATAACAGAACAACATAATGGAACAAGAGCAATTTTAATTGATTGTGAGTAATAAAAAACAAGAAGACTTGTTATTATAAAACTGATCAAAAAAAACATTATCGTTCGTTCTGCACCTTCAGTAATATCACCAATCACTTTTGCAAAACCAATAATATGATAATCAACATCTACATCAATTTGATAATTATTCTCTCGTATTTTTTTTTCGAGTAGTTCGGCAACGTTAACATAATCAAGCTTTTTACCCGTATTTGGATCAACCTCGAGTAGTTGCGCGCTTATTAATGCCCCGGAAAAATCATTCGCAACTAATCTGCCTAAGACACCTGCTTTTATAATATTTTCTTTAACCTGAAGTAGATCAGAAGGTGCCCCTCTAAAGTCATCAGGGATAACATTACCTCCAGCAATCCCATCTTCGACAACTTCAGTAAACCGTACATTTGGTGTAAACAATGATGTTACTCGAGAACGATCAACTCCCGGAATAAAAAACACTTCATCCGTTGCCAGTTTCAGTGTTTTAAAAAATTCAGGAGTGAAGATATCGCCTTCTTTTACTGTTAATGCGACTAGTACTCTATTAGCTCCGCCAAATTCATTCCGGTATTTAACAAACGTTTGCATATAATCATGCTGCAATGGCAACATTTTACTAAAACCAGCATCTACATTCAGATGCGTTACCGACCACGACATAAATAAAGTAATGACCAGAAAAAAACCAATAACTAATTTACGTTGAGTAAACAGAAAATTTTCAATAATCGAGATAAAATTAAACATTTAAACTAATTATCTATAATTAAGCTGTCTTGATGTACTAATTGAATGCCCGCATCACCCGTTAAGAGTAATGAACCATTGTCTGTTTCCAATACTGCGGATAAGCCGTGCCTATGATGCAAATTGATGTTTAAAAAAGTTTTGCCATTGTCTTTACTAATTAATAAAGTTCCACCTAAACCAACTACAACAATATCGCCATTAGAAAGTACAACTGCATCAGTTAACATTTCTTTACTAATCGTTTCTATTTTTTTCCATGATTTCCCTGCATCTAAAGAATGGTACAGGTGACCGCGTAAACCATAGGCAAGAACGCTGTTATAAGATAAAGGTAGTACGCCAAAGAATGACCCCTGATAAGGAAGAGTTAAATCAAGCCAATTATCCCCTCCATCATCAGAACGAAAAATGTGCCCGGCCTCAGCAGCAATATAGAATCGTTTTTCCCCAGCATAGGCGATAGCATTAAAGTGTAAGTCATAAGAATCGGTAAACTCTGACGATTCCTCATCTTCATTAGAATTAGTTTTTTCGATCAGATTCAGTTCTTTTTTATGCCAACTTGAACCACCATCTTTTGTCACATACATTAAACTATAAGCACCAACAGCAATTCCATTTAATTCATCTTTAAAAAACAAATCGAGCAAAGGCGCTTCTTCATCAAGATCAGAAAATATTTTTTTCCACGTTCTTGCGCCATCACTTGTCTTTAAAATGACTGCATCGTGACCAACAGCCCAAGCTGTTTTTTCATCGAAAATAAAAACATTAGTCAATGTTAATTTTGTTTCAACACGCGCTTGCGTCCAATTTTTATTATTTCTGCTGTAAAGAATATGTCCTCGCTCTCCTGCTACAACAGATAACGATTGATATTGGTCAGACGCTAACAATAAAGATTGTTCAGCTAATGGTGATAATGTTGCCTGTTGCGATAAAAGTTGTTGTTCAGAACTCACATTCTGAATTGAAAGCAGAACAAAAAAAGAAACAAAAATTTTAGATAAGTTATACATCCAGGTATCTATTATCTGATTTAACGTCGCCCCTCTCTTCTCAATGCGGCTGGTGTAAATTCGCTGGTTGGAAATATTGCATTAAAATTGTAAGGTTTACTTTCATTTGTCAAACCAATAGCAAGATAACGCCCTGCCTGCAAGTCCGTATGAACCTCCAGAGTAGTCCATAAATTAGGTACGTTATAATGGTTGATCGCGAAGCCTTCTGAAACACGCCATAGCTGATCCCTGTTATCGTACTGATCAACTGACAAAATTTGCCATGAATCTTCATCTATGTAGAAAGTTCGTCTTTTATATAAATGTCTTGTGCCATCTTTCAAAGTCGCATCAACAATCCAGACCCGATGTAATTCGTAACGGGGAATATCCTGGTTAATATGTAATGGTTTTAATATATCGGCATTCTTAATTGAAGGGTCCTGAAGCTTGTAATTATTATAGGGAACATACATTTCCTTCTTACCCACCAGTTTCCAATCATAGCGTTCAGGGCTGCCATTAAACATATCAAACTGGTCATTAGTACGCATACCATCAGAAGCAGTCCCCGGGTTATCAAATGCAACATTAGGTGCTCGTCTAACACGACGTTGACCCGGGTTATAAAGCCAGGCCTTTCTATTTTCTACCTTTTGGTTCAGCGTTTCATGAACCAAAGTAATACCGCCCGCCAACCGAGCTGGTGCTTTAACTTCTTGCTTAAAATATATAATAATATTATTCAGCTTATCCCTTGTCATTCCTTGCTGACTATATTGAAGATTAAACTGATCTGAAAACTTCACCAAGGTATAGCTACCGCCACGGGTAGGTGCGGCTTGCGCTATCTCACGTTCAGCATAACCGGCACGATAGCGAAGGATGTGATTCCAGATAGCCTCTAAACCATTTGACGGAACAGGAAACGGGATACCTATAATAGCGTTATCCACACCATTGCCATCAGCAGTAAGTTTTGCAGTTCCTGCTATTTGCTTAGTCGCATCATAAACGTGCTGTGGCGCTGCAGCTGAACGATGAGTCGGATAGATATTCATCTTAAAACTGTCAGGATAGGTTTTGAGTAAAGCCTTATGTCCTTCCGTTAATTTATCCGCATGTTCAGACATATTGCCAGATGTAATCGTCGCTTTTACAGCATCAGCAGCATATGGATCTACATAATACCCTCCAACATTGTAACCAGAAGGAGCTTGCGTCAATCCACCATCCCATGCCGGGATAGTTCCATCAGCATTGCCAGCCTTTTCTCCACCCAACGGCGTTAATTCATTACCAAGTTTTGCAACTTGATCAGCAGATAATTCAGCATAAAGCTGTGTTGAAAAGAAAATACTAATAAGGATAAGAATTTTGATTTTTTTCATTTTTATTATCTCCTTATCCTAGAAAGAATATTTAATTGAGGCGGCCATAAAGTCACGATCGTGGAGTAAATTCTGACGACTATCTCCCAAAAAGCTCGTGTAACTAAGATCAGCTTCCCATTGATTTTGATAAACTGCTCGTAGACCTACTGATATATCTTTACGCCCCGCTAAAAAATTTCCACCCGGTCCAGGTGTTATACCCGATACATCATGCCGCCATGAAAAGCGTGGCTGAAGATTGATTGAACCAAAAAGTGCATTGTTATAATCAAGTCGTCCTGCAATTCGATAACCCCAAGATGTTGAGTCTGCAAAATTTTCTGCTTCTTCCAAAACATGACCAGAAGCTGTAAGCGCTGCTAAATTTGATGGGTTACCTGTCGTGGTTGTACCTGGAGACTCTAGTAATAATGTGGATTTACTTGGCATATCATGTATGTGAGTTATTGCCCATTCACCGACCAAAATTCCCTGATCAGCTTTTAATACATTACCGAATACCTTTGTTGCCGTCATTTGAAACTGACTTACATCACGCTCTATATGTCCTTGAATAAAATCTCCTGCTGCAAAAGTACCTGGTGCTGTTGTTAATTGGCTTGCTAAAGCACCTGCATTGAGAGTGGCCGCTAGAATTTCCACATCATCTACTTGTAATGGCGCATCCTTACGATATGAATATTCACCTTGAAATGCTATGCCACTAGCACCTAATTGCGTATTAAAACTAAAGCCATATAACTGAATGTCATCTGGATAACTTAATTGGTATTTAGCATTCCTCGCTGTTCCAGCTTGAGTCCCAACAATGCCGTTAATAATAGGTAAACGACTATGATAATTAATAAAATAAAAACCGAATTCAGTATCATTTAATTCTGGTACATACAGTCGCAAAGCTGCACCGTATTCTCCTCCATTGCCGGGCTCAAGGTTTCCAGCCCTTTCGGCAGTACCTTGCCCTACAAATGCAGTCGTTGCTACAGAAGTCGCTGGAGTACATATTCCAGGACAATTAGTATAATCAGCGATCTGACCAGCACCTGATGTTACCAAAAATACGGCACCATCCCCGGCAAAGTCATTGGTGCTGAAATAAGATCCAGATGGATCAATTACCGTCTGTTCCCAGTCATACGCATAATAGGCTTCGACCGACAGATTATCCGTCAGGCCTAAGGAACCAGACACCATTCCAACAGGTATCAAAGCTTCACGTAATTCGGCGCCAGGGGTACGTAATGCCGAAACATCGACCGGGTTAACCGTATTAATACTATTTTGAATAAAAGTACTCTCACCCCAACTTAATACCTGTTCGCCAATCCTGATTTCACCAGGCACTTTTCCTACGTTAAATTCATGCCAAAGATAGACATCACGTAAAACAAGATTAGTACCGACAAGACGCTTTGCTTGAGGAGTTAACGCGAGACGCGTCGTGTCATCTGCCACATTATCGATGAAACCGAAACCACGTAAAAAAATACCCGTTGATTTATAAGAGGCATCAAATTCTGTCGTAAATTTTACCGTATTACTGACCAATCCTGGATCATAATTTATATTACCATCGTCACCATTAACTGAGCGTGCACTTCCACCGTTAGCAATACCAATCAAATTAGTAGCTCGATTTTGTACACGATATTGCTGACCATAACTAAGCGTTGTATCCCAACTTCCCTTTATTGTTTTATTAGTAAATTCGACCGCATTTGCAGAAATGGAAAATTGAAAACATAAAAATGAAGCGAAAAGCTGAATAGCTGATCGCGGTTTGAATATTTTGTATATGCTCATCAGACACCCCCGTGTGAGGCTGATATTTATAAGTTTATTATTCTTTTAAATCTGGACATTACTCATGTACTTCATCGTACATAATAATAATGGCTACTTATTCTTTTCTTTAAAGAATACTGCATACATCTACTGCCTGCAAAAATATCAATCACATATTGCAATGCAATGTAATCAAATTTCTTGAGATATTTTCTCGGTCGTAGCAGATAATCGATGTATCAGTGTTCTTAGAAAGACCTTAAGAAATCTTACTTGGCAATTTAATGATACCTGCGATATCACTGTCGAGTTAATTTTCATTAGGGATGTATTCTCACTCGCTTTAATTGAAGCAGTTCGTTTCGTTTTAGCTAAATATCCCATTTCACCAAAACAATCACCTTTCTGTAGGGTACGGATGACTGATGTGCTTTTCATGACCTGTACATCGCCGTTAATAATAATATAGAAACAATCGTCCATATCACCTTCAACGATGATATCGTCGTTAGCATCATAATCCTGCCAAGTACTGGCGCGTAATATTTCCCAGATTTCAGCATCCGGAAAGCCTGTAAAAAATTCCAGTTTTTTTACTGCTTCAAATTTTTCCTGCGCTGAAATATCATCTTTTGGTTTTTCAAGATTATCAAATGTTTTAGTTAAATCAGCAGCAAGATCCAAACCCATTTGATATCGATCAGAAACATTTTTTTCTAATGCCTTTGCAACAATCATGCTTAATGCGTCAGGTAACTCACTGCGATGATCACTCATCTTTAGTGGCTCATCATTTAATATTTTATTAACCAATTGCGAAAAATTATCTGCAGGAAAAGCTTGTCTACCTGTTAACAATTCATACATAACGACACCTAAAGAATAAAGGTCTGTTTGAGTAGTAACATGCTCTTCCCGTAGTTGCTCTGGTGACATATAACGAGGTGAGCCCATCATGCCGCCCATCTGCGTTGTCGTCGAATCCGCGTTATAGATATGTGCAATACTAAAATCACCAATCTTTACATCTTGGTCAGGTGTAATAAGGATATTTGATGGTTTGATATCTCGATGCACCACGCCTTGTCGGTGAGCATAATCGAGGGCTTTTGCACATTTGAAAATAATTTCGACAACCTTGTTAATTGGCAATAGGTTATCTGAGCTGCAATGTTCCTTTAAGGTCTTGCCTGCCTCAATATACTCCATAACAATATAGCAATTGTCTTCATCGACACCTGCATCGTAAATATTAATCACATTAGGATGGGTAAGAAGGCCTGCCGTATGCGCTTCATTAAAAAACATCTTGCGATAACGTTCGCCAGACTGAGGGTCATTTAATTCATCAATAAATGCGACCTTAAGAGCAACAGGACGATTTATATATGGGTCGTGCCCAAGATAAACAACGCCCATACTACCTCTATCGATTTCCTCAACAACGGTATACTTTCCAAGTTTTTCAGGAATACTGTGACTCATCTTTTCAAGCTATCTCTTCAATTAATTTGATTGAATTCTTGTGTGCGCCGCAACATAACTGCGGATAGACCTACTACATTTTTTATTATAGATATTAATGTATCTATATTGATTTTAATAGCAAATATAATGTCAGGCCTTAACGACAATAAAAGCATCTGTTTTTGTAAATTTACTAATGTTGACCCTCAAAACCAGACAACTATACTTACCCCATTGAATGATTCTAGTACGTATTATGAATGTTACATGTACTGGAGATAAACGGAGATAAATAATAATGACAACAACGGTAAATCAATTGCTTAATGTAAGAGATAATGCGGATCAGATTTTCTCCGTCAAACCAGACGCACTTGTGATCGATGCAATCAGAATGCTAACTGAAAAAAAAGTAGGCGCTTTGCTTGTTTTAGAAGGCAATAAATTGGCAGGTATCTTTTCAGAAAGAGATTACACCAGAAAAGTGGTTCTAAACGCCAGAAGCTCTTCAGAAACCAAAGTCAGTGAAATTATGACCACAGCCTCTAATGTTAAATCTGTAGAACCATCTCAATCAGTTGATGAATGCATGGTTATCATGTCAAAACATCACATCCGCCATTTACCTGTTATTAAGAATGGCGAACCCGTTGGAATATTGTCAATTATGGATGTTGTAAAAAACATAATTTCTGAAAAAGAGTTCATAATCGAACAATTGGAACACTATATTACAGATACTGCTTAGCAAATCATGTTCGTTATCATTGTCGATAAACACATAATTTAATATCTATTATTAATTTAATCTGATTTTAACCTATTTGTTGTGAATTCTATTTATCCTTGGGTAAATGCTTAAGCACATCTAGAATTAACCATGCTATTTTTAAATCTTCATAGCAACATACATTAAATGTCTACCTCAGAAAATAAACAAAGCATAAAAAAGCAATTAACTGCGCACTATAATGCTATGCGTAAAATTCATATGCGCGATTTATTCATGCATGATGAAGAAAGAGGAAAAAAACTCTCAATAGCGTTCCCAAATCTTTATATCGATTATTCAAAAAACCTGATTTCATCTGAAACACTAGACTTACTTATTCAGTTTGCAAAAGCTTCTAATATTGAATCATCAATAGCAGCAATGTTTGCCGGAGAAAAAATTAATGTCACTGAAGATCGTGCCGTATTACACACAGCCTTAAGAAGCAAGGCTACTCAAAAATTACAGGTAGATAATATTGATGTTATAAAGCAAGTTCATGATGAACTGAATAAGATTAAAAAATTTGTCACCGCAGTTCATGATGGAAATTTTAAAGGTTCGACAAATAAACCGATCGATACATTTGTCAATATTGGTGTCGGTGGCTCTGATTTAGGTTCAAAAATGGTTGTTGATGCTTTAGCTTCATACCGACAAAACAATACTCGCTCTTTCTTTATTTCTAACATTGACTATGAATCGATTGGCAATTTAAAAGAAACGATAGATCCCGAGACAACTCTATTTATTATTTCATCAAAATCATTTAATACTCTAGAAACCATAACAAATGCAGAAACATTAAAAAGTTGGATGCAGGAGTCAGGCTGCAAAGACATTAATAAACATTTCATTGCTGTTTCAAATAATCTGCAAGCAACAAAAGAATTTGGTATTGATTCAGAAAACGTATTTAATATATGGGATTGGGTTGGCGGTCGCTTCTCATTATGGTCAGCCATTGGCTTACCTATCGCTCTTGCTATAGGTTTTAAAAATTTTGAAGCCCTTCTTGCAGGCGCGCATGAAATGGATGAACATTTTAAGCATTCATCGTTTGAAAAAAATATTCCTGTTATTCTTGCATTGATTGATTACTGGTATAGCAATTATTTTGAAGTACCGGCACATGCATTTATACCTTATGACGAATCGCTTAAAATTTTTCCTGATTATTTGTCTCAACTATTTATGGAAAGCAACGGAAAATCATCTGATTTATCCGGTCATAAAACTGAAGACACGACAACACCAATAATTTGGGGAGCTGTAGGAACTGATTCACAACATGCTTTCTTTCAGCTACTACATCAGGGATCACAAATGGTACCCGTCGATTTCCTTGCGCCATTATCAAAAAAAGGCGATAAAAAGCATCATGCTTTGTTATTAGCTAATTGTTTTGCTCAAACTCAGGCTTTAATGCAAGGTGAAGATAATACCGATCCACATAAACACTTCGCGGGTAACAAACCCAGCACTACTATTTTATATTCAGAATTAACACCCAAGTCATTAGGTTCATTAATAGCAATGTACGAACATCGTACTTTCATACAAGGTCTATTATGGGAGATCAATTCATTCGATCAATGGGGCGTTGAATTAGGAAAAAAATTGGCTACTAATATTTATGACAATTTAAACGCAAATATAGCAAATCAAGAGATGGATTCATCAACAAAAAATCTGATTGAACTTTATAAGAAAGCAAAAGATTAATCTCTAAACAAGCTAATTCTATTCTTCTCTGGAAGCATACATCGCCGTAGTATTTGAAAGACGCTTAACCAACGTCTGCATAAATACTCGACTAAAATGTAACTGACATTCAACTGAAACTTGCTCAATTAATGTCGCATTTACTTTCATCAATTCAACGTTGTTTTTGGCAATAATGGTTGCTGTTCGTTCAGCCTTACTAAGATAAGCCATTTCTCCAAAACAATCCCCGGTTATTAGATGTCCGATGAGTGAACCGTCTTTATATACATCTACTTCACCTGAAGTAATGATATAAAATGAATCATCAATATCACCTTCAACAATAATTTCTTGATTATTTTCAAATGACTGCCATATGCATGCATGTAT
The DNA here is from genome assembly GCA_021773245.1 of Gammaproteobacteria bacterium. Taxonomy (GTDB): domain Bacteria; phylum Pseudomonadota; class Gammaproteobacteria; order Eutrophobiales; family Eutrophobiaceae; genus UBA7359. The sequence goes on from JAJFKK010000142.1 coordinate 16,086, forward strand.
AATTTCCCATATTTCTGATTCTGGAAATTCATCAAAAAAATGTAATTTCTGAATTGCATTAAATTTTTCCTGTGCTTCAACATCTTGTTGAGGTTCCTCAAGATAATCAAATGCTAAACTCAAATCGGCGGCAAAATTTAATCCCATCTTGTATCTTTTTTCGGGATTCTTTTGCAAAGCATGATGAATGATCTTTTCAAGAATTTCGGGCACATCAGATCGATGTGTACTTAGCGGGGGATGCTTTTCATTAATAATCATATGAATCAATCGAGAAAAGCTATCTGCTGCAAATGGGTGCTTTCCAGTTAATAACTCATACATGACGATACCTAATGAAAACAAATCTGTTTGATTCGTAATCACATCTTCTTGTACTTGTTCTGGCGACATATACCTTGGTGATCCAACAAATCCCATTGGCATCGTACTTGTAGTATCAGATGTCATTAAGTGAGCAATACTAAAATCAGCAATCTTCACATCCTGATCCTTAGTGATTAAGATATTTGTTGGTTTTATATCCCGATGAACGACACCGTTACGATGAGCATAATCCAGTGCTTTTGCACATTTAAATGTTATTTCAACAACTAATTCAAAGGGTAAAAGACTTTTTGCATTAGTATGGTTTTTAAGTGTGTTTCCCTCTTCAACCAATTCCATCACGATATAACAATGATCGCCTTCATTACTCTCTTCAACACCGGCATCCAATATTTCAACAATATTAGGGTGTTTTAACGTACCAGCTGTATGCGCTTCATTGAAAAACATCTTGCGATATCGTTCTCCAGACTCTTTGTCTTGTAAGGCGTCTGACATAGCGACTTTCACAGCAACATTACGATCGGCAAAAGGATCATAGCCTTTATAAACGATCCCCATGCTGCCGCGACCGACTTGTTCTTTTATTTCGTATTTGCCTAGTTTTTCTGGAATTTTCATTTATAGATTAAAGTACACTACTTATAATTTACATCATATAATTAAAACATATTATTGATATTATTTTGAGTCTTATCTGAAATGACAATAAGCTCATATCATAAGTTTTGTCACTCTATTAAAATTACGTATAGTTGCCTATAAACGACAAATATCCGTTCTTACTCATTTTTACAAAGGAAAAATCAACATTATTATGAAGGCTATTATCCTTGCTGCTGGTATAGGCAACCGTCTCGGTAAATTATCGGAGAATAAACCAAAATCTTTACTCGAATTTGAAGGTAAAAGTTTATTGAAGCGTCACATCGATATTCTTTTAGCCAATCAGATTAACGAACTTACAATCGTCACCGGCTATCAATCAGAAATGATTGAAGAACATCTTAAAGACTCTGCCATATCGATAACTTACATCCATAATGATCGCTATACTGAAGGTAGTATTATTAGTCTCAATTGCGCACAAGAAATCCTTTTTAGTGAACCTGAATTTATCTTAATGGATGCTGATGTGCTTTATGATCAAGAAATGATCAGCCGTTTAGTCAAAACAAAAATAAATAATTGTCTATTACTGGATCGCGATTTCATTCCGGGTGATGAACCCGTTAAAATCTGTGTTAAAAAGGATGGTAGTATCAATGAATTTAGAAAGAAAATTGCTGATGACCTTGAGTTTGAAGTGCAAGGTGAATCAGTCGGTTTTTTCAAATTTAATAAATTAATTGGCGCATCATTACTTGGCAGAATAAATGACTATATCTCTAAAGGGGAAAATGACACACCTTATGAAGAAGCTATACGTGACTTGTTATTAATCTATCCTGAACAATTTGGATATGAAGATGTCACCGGCGTACCCTGGATTGAAATTGATTTTCCAGAAGATATCGAACGCGCGACGAATGAAATTCTTCCAAAATTATCACCTATAAGTATTTAAAATAATGTCTGAAAAAAAGTCTAACAAGAGTAAATGTAAACAATTACGCTCCCTACTTGAGTCAAATGAGCTCGAGTTTATTTTGGAAGCTCATAATGGTATTTCCGCCAGTATAGTTGAACGTGCAGGATTTAAAGGAATATGGGGAAGTGGTCTAGCCATGTCTGCACAATTTGGAGTTCGCGATAGTAACGAGGCAAGTTGGACTCAGGTCGTCGATATGCTTGAGTTCATGTCTGATACAACCTCTATACCTATCTTACTTGATGGCGATACCGGATACGGCAACTTTAATAATATGCGCCGCTTAGTAAAAAAACTTGAACAGCGTGATATCGCAGGCGTGTGCATTGAAGACAAACAATTTCCTAAAACAAATAGTTTTATTGATGGTAATAAACAACCTTTGGCTGAGATTGATGAATTCTGCGGAAAAATTAAAGCAGGTAAAGATAGTCAAACTGATGATGATTTTACTATCATTGCCAGAGTCGAAGCCTTGATTGCAGGTTGGGGTTTACCTGAAGCACTCAAAAGAGCCGAAGCCTATCATCAAGCTGGGGCTGATGGCATATTAATTCACAGTAAGTTATCAAGACCTGATGAAATTCTTGCTTTTGCAAAAGAATGGGCAGGTCGTTCACCACTGGTCATTGTTCCAACAAAATATTACAGCACACCAACTGAAGCCTTTCGTAAAGCGGGGATCGATTTAGTTATCTGGGCAAACCATATGATTCGCTCATCTGTCGCAGCGATGGAAATAACCAGTAAAAATATATTTGAATCAGAATCATTAGCTGATGTTGAAGATAAAATTGCCAGCGTCGATCACATCTTTGAATTACAAGGTGCAGATGAATTAAGTCGAGCTCAAAAACGCTATCTTAGCCAACAATCTAATATTCATTCGATCATACTCGCGGCAAGTCGAGGCAACGAGTTACACGAGCTAACTCACGATAAACCCAAAGCCATGATTAGCATTGGCGGTAAAACCTTATTGGCTCGACTAATGGAAGGTCTAAAAAAAGCCGGCATCAACAAATCAACTGTAATCGCTGGTTATAAGGCAGAGTCCATTAATTTACATGGAATCGAAAAATGTATTAATGATGACTATGAGAATGGTGATGAATTAAAAACTTTAATATGTGCACAAGATAATTTTAATGATGACATGCTAATTCTTTATAGTGACTTGTTATTCCGAGAATATATCTTGCGAGATCTTATCGAAACTGAAGGTGATATTGTTATCATTGTTGACTCTGCTTTAGATAATCCAAATATTTCAGGCTCTCCTGACTATGCGTATTGTAGCGAAGATGATGATCGCTCACCTTTTATGCAGAATGTCACTCTCACAAAAGTTTCAACTTCTGCAGATGATGATAATAAAAAGCCATCTGGTTATTGGATAGGTATGATGCGCGTTAGAAAGCAAGGGCGTGACTGGTTAGAAGCTGCCCTTGAAGAATTAAAATCTGCATCAAACTTTAATACACTAACGCTGCCGGACCTATTAAACCATTTAATACAACAAGGTAAACCCATCAAAGTACATTACATTGATGGCCATTGGTTAGATGTTAATTCCCTGGATGATATCGATCGCGCTGGTGATTTCACAAAATAACAATAAAGATATCCATAAAAAAGAGAATAAAAGTGATAGAAGCAAAAGAATTTGTAGAAGCCGCAAGAGAGTTAGGCTTTAGTCGTTATACTGGCGTCCCCTGCTCTTTTCTAACGCCGTTTATTAATTACGTTATAAATGATGATTCTTTGGAATATGTTTCATCAGCAAATGAAGGTGATGCGTTAGCAACGGCTGCCGGCGCTGCTATTGGCGGTCAACGTTCTATTGTTATGATGCAAAATTCCGGACTTGGTAATGCCGTCAGTCCGATAACATCACTCTCCTATGTTTTTCGTATTCCTTTTTTAATTATTGCCACTCACCGAGGTAAACCGGATGAGAAGGATGAGCCACAACATGAATTAATGGGGCAAATAACCAAGGAATTATTTGACACCATGCAAGTGCCTTGGGAAATTTTTCCAAAGACTGTAGAAGAAATTGCGCCAGCTTTAAAACGCGCTGACGAGTACATGAAAAAGGAGCAACGTCCTTATGCTTTCATTATGGAAAAAGGAACCGTTTCTCCGCAAAGTTTAAAAAAGAATCCAGTAAAGAATATCTCTACAAGAAAAAATGAATATCGTTCATCACATAATCCTGATGCATTAATAACGAATCGTAATAATGCGTTACAACGCATTGTCGAGCATACTCCCGTAGAGAAGACCTTATTGATAGCAACCACCGGATTCACTGGCCGCGAATTATTTGCTGTTGATGATCGTGTAAACCATATTTACATGGTGGGCTCAATGGGTTGCGCTTCCTCACTAGGTTTGGGAATTGCTTTAGCAAGACCAGATTTAAAAGTAGTGGTAATTGATGGTGATGGCGCAGGATTGATGCGTATGGGTAATTTTGCAACGCTGGGAAGTTATGCTGGGAATAACTTGATACATATTTTATTAGACAATGAAGTTCATGATTCAACTGGATCGCAAGCAACTGTTGCCGGCAATATTAATTTTGCCAAAATAGCAGAAGCAACGGGATACAGTGTTTCCTTAACAGGAAATGAACAAAAATTAATTGATGAGCTATTCTCATTAGAAGGACATGACGGTCCTGTTTTTGGTCATCTAAAAATTAGTTCCGGTACAATCGAAAATCTTCCAAGACCGGATGTGACACCAAATGAAGTTTTAACTAGACTTATGAATCATATAGGTACTACATTTTAATCATGAACATATTGCTAAATCCCGGCCCCGTCGTATTAAGTGATCGCGTAAGAAATGCGCTTTCCAAACCTGATCTTTGTCATCGCGAACAGGAATTTATTGACCTGCAAAATAAGATAAGAACAGAACTATTAAATGTTTATGACCTTCCTGCTGATAAATGGGCAGGTATTGTATTTACCGGTTCAGGTACATCAGCCATGGAAGGCATGATGACCAGTATTATTCCTGCTCATGGTAAAGTACTGATCATAGAAAATGGTGTTTATGGCGAGCGTCTAACAAAAATTGCAAAGATACATAACATCTCTCATGTCGTTCTACATCATGAATGGGGCGACGAAATCGATCTACAAAAACTCGAAGGTGAACTCCAATACCATGAAGAACTTTCACATATTGCGGTTGTACATCACGAAACAACCACGGGTCGTTTAAATAATATAGATGCTATTGCCGAAGTTTGTAAAAAGCATGGCAATGTTCCAATACTACTTGATGGCGTTAGTAGCTTTGCTGCCGAAGAAATAAAGTTCGATGAATGGAATATCGATGCCTGTGCTGCAACAGCAAATAAATGCTGCCATGCTGTACCAGGGACTTCATTTGTTATCGCTGATAGAAAAGCAATTGAACAAATGTCTGCAACACCAGCAAGAACACTTTATCTTGATTTGGTGACTTATTTAAAGAATCAAGACAATGACGGCACACCCTTCACCCAATCTGTACAAACCTTTTACGCTTTAGCAGAAGCACTGGATGAATTAAAAGACAACGGTGGCTGGCAAAAACGCCAACAACAATATTGGAAACTTATGGATATTGTTAGAAATGGATTAGAAAAACTAAATATCAAGCCCTACTTCGATAAAGAAGACTGCTCCTGTGTACTCAATGCATTTCACCTTCCCGAAGGCGTAAGCTATCAAGAACTACACGACAAACTAAAAGCAGCTGGTTTTGTAATCTATGCCGGACAAGGTGGCTTTGAAAAATCACTTTTCAGAATTTCATGCATGGGTGAGATTAAAGAAAGTGATATGGAGAGGTTTATCAGTGAAATGGGAAAAATTATTAGTTAATCAATTCTTTTAACTTTGTGACTCGCTATCAAGCGGTAGCCAATATTGAAAAGAAAACAAATCTTCAATCACACACGAAATAAATACTAATTCGTTACTAATAAAAAATCGTAATTTACTGCAATAAAGGCCATTTTTTGGACAAATGAATAATTATGCTAGACTCCGCGCACCGAAAACAATGCAAGAACTGTTTTCACACAAATAAAATGTAATTCATCATAATCTACATCGCTACGTAGATTATTATTTTAAATTATAAAATATGGAGAATGTTATGGCTGTTGCCAAGAAAACTGTTATTAAAAATGCCGCTTTAGTTAAAGTAACCGAAACTTCACTCGCTAATTTAGAAGCAGCAACTGCAAATGGCGCTCAAGCGCTAGCAGCAGCAACTAAGAAAAGTAAGCAATCATCAGCAGAAGGAAAACGTCTTAGCAAAAAACGCGTTGCTTTGATTAAACGTAATAAATCAGCCTCAGCAAAAGCTAAGAAAGATCCAGTTGCAGCAAATAAAAATGCATTGAAAGCAGTTGTTAAAGAATTAGCTGCTGTTAGAAAAGATGCTGCAAAAAATAAAATAGTTAGAGCAGCTGACTTCTCTGAATTATCTGGTTTACGCGCTAGCTGTCGTAGACTAACTGCTTACAGCAAAGCAATTGCTGCAGCAGATAAAGTCTTAAATAAGCCTAAGAAAAAAGTGAGAAGACGTAAAAAAGCTACGGCTTAATTTTTTAGTCTGTTCGATTTAAAGTGACGCACTAATAGTGCGTCATTTAATTTTTAAAGGTTTATCGCGTAAAAGCGAAATAACTAATAAAATAAAAGTGGAAATACCCGCTAGAACTAGCAGAAATATTCAGAAAAGCGTTACTTGCTACTATCTTCTTCTTTTTTCTCATCTAGTTGTTGTTGCAGAAGCTCAACTATTTTTTCAAACAGTTTATACGGGTTAAACGGTTTAACTACATAATGCTTAATACCCGCTTTGACTGCTTCTGTTACATTTTCTTTTTGATCGTTTCCGGTTAGCAATATAAATGGAATGTTTTTTGATTTTTCTTCATTTTTTAAAGCACTGAATAATTCCAGACCGGACATATTCGGCATCATCCAATCACAAACAATCAAATCAACTCGTTTCAATTTTGTAGTCTTAAGCGCTTTTTCACCATCTGAAGCTTCAAGAAAATGGCTGAATCCTTGCGCGCGTAATGAGGCCTTGATTGTGTGGCGGATTGAAATCGAGTCATCTACAAGCAAGATACTTTTATTAGTTATCTTTGGTGAAATATCCACTTATTATTCCTTCTAGTATGCGAATATAATGGCGCACTTGATTGTGAAAGGTTAAGCGCTACTGAGCCTCTGTTCTCTTTCGCTATCATCCATCTGTTCAGTTATAAACTTTAAGATGCCGTCATAATCCAAACCGGCATCTCTTAACATGTCTTCTCTTGAACCATGCGGAAGTAATCTATCGGGTAAACCATAGTTCGCAATTCGTTGCGCAATCCCGTGTGCTGCTATTACCTCATTAACGGCCGATCCTGCACCAGCTTGAATCGAATTTTCTTCAACTGTGACAATCAAATCATGTTCAGCGCACATATCGATAATTAATGATTCATCCATCGGTTTAACAAAACGCATATTTACCACCGTTGCATTTAGATCTTCAGCTATCCTTTCACAGTCTGCCACCATTGCTCCGAAGGCAAGGATTGCAATACTTTTCCCTTTGCGTTTAATTTCTGCTTTACCAATGGGTAATTCAGTCATTTCTTTTTGTACTTCTACACCTGGCCCCGTACCACGCGGATAACGAACAGCAACAGCACAGTCTTGTTTGTATCCGGTATATAACATTTGACGACATTCATTTTCATCTGCCGGTGCCATAATAATAATGTTGGGCAAACATCGCATGAAACTTAAATCATAAGCACCATTATGTGTAGCACCATCAGCACCAACACAACCAGCACGATCAATAGCAAATAGAACGGGTAAATCCTGAACAACAACATCATGAATTAATTGATCATATGCTCTTTGTAGAAATGTAGAATAAATTGCAACCACGGGCTTTAATCCATCGCAAGCCATCGCTGCTGCAACAGTCACGCTATGTTGTTCAGCTATTGCTACATCAAAATACTTATCGGGATGCTCTTGTTCGAACTGTACTAAGCCAGATCCTTCTCGCATTGCGGGCGTAATTGCAACAAAGCGACGATCTTCATTTGCCATATCAATAGCCCAATCTCCAAACACTTTGCTATAAGTTGGTCCTGACGAAGAAGGTTTAGCTGAAGGGACGATACCTTTATGTGGATCAAATGGCGTTACACCATGATATTTAACTGGGTCTTGTTCAGCAGGCGCATAGCCTTTCCCTTTCTTGGTAATAATATGTAAGAACTGTGGTCCGTCGAGTTCTTTAACATTCTTCAATGTTGCCATTAAGGCTGGTAAATCATGTCCATCTACGGGGCCTATATAGTTAAAGCCAAATTCTTCAAATAAGGTCCCGGGGGTAATTAAACCTTTGACGTGCTCTTCTGCACGTTTGGCGATTTCGAGTGCATTTGGAATATTAGATAATACTTTCTTGCTACTCTTACGAACGCTGGAATATATTTTTCCAGAAAGTAATTGCGCAAAACGATTTGAAAGCGCACCGACATTTGGCGAGATGGCCATATTGTTATCATTCAAGATGACTAACATATCACTATGTTCTGCTCCGGCATGGTTCATAGCTTCGAAAACCATTCCTGCCGTCAGTCCACCGTCGCCAATAATTGCGACAGATTTTCGACCAGAACCGTTACGAGCTGCTGCAATAGACATTCCTAAAGCCGCACTAATTGAGGTACTCGAATGACCCACTCCAAAACAATCATATTCACTCTCATCGCGTTTTGGAAAAGGCGCTAAGCCTTCCCATTGACGAATACTGTGAAGCTGATCTTTTCTGCCTGTGAGAATTTTATGGATATAAGCTTGGTGCCCGACATCCCAAACCAGGCGATCTTCTGGTGTGTTATACAAATAATGTAAGGCAACGGTAAGCTCAGCTACACCCAAACTGGCAGCAAAATGGCCACCACTCTTACTTACAGAGTGCAGCAAGAATAACCTTATTTCTTCGACAAGCTGCTCTAACTGAGATTCAGGCAGTCTTCTGAGGTCTGCTGGACAATCAATTTGGTCTAAAAGTGGTGTATTAATTTCGTTACTCATTACTTATTCGCTGGAAAAGATTCACATTATGAATAGTGACCCCATGGCATGCAAGAGGAACTACTGAAGAATAATACCCATGATGTTTGGAAATACAGGATTGAGAGTGCATACGTTTTTATTCAGAGCGAGACGCGACGACGCGCATGGCCACTCCCTGTAAGGAGAAGCACCGAAGCTCTGGATGAAAACAGATGTGCTATAAACCGGTATTTCCTAATATCATGGGTATGTATGCTAGCTATTGAAATATAATCTTAAAAAGGATTTAAAACCAAACTGTACATTCATCCGAGCATCACTTATCTTAGCGATTTTTTTGAAAAATACCGTTAGAATAGCGGCAAAACTAATCATCAATAAACAACCTGGAGTTATTTTTAATGGGTGTCCCTCTTATTCAGCAATACAAAATGGGTAAATATATCCTTGGCAAGAAATTCAGTGGCGTAAAAAAATATCCGCTAGTCTTAATGCTGGAACCCTTATTTCGTTGTAATTTGGCCTGCTCAGGTTGCGGCAAAATTGATTACCCAAAAGAAATCCTCGATAAGCGCCTGAGTTATGATGATTGCATGAGCGCCATTGATGAATGTGGCGCGCCCGTTGTTTCTATTGCTGGCGGAGAACCCTTAATACATAAGGAAATGAGCCAAATTGTAAAAGGCTACATTGAACGAAAAAAATTCGTTTATCTTTGTACCAATGCTATTTTGTTGAAAAAACATATGGATGAGTACACACCGTCCCCCTATCTGACTTTTTCAATCCATCTAGATGGAAATAAAGATCGTCACGATTCATCAGTTTGCTTGGGTGGCGTTTTCGAAAAATGTATTACTGCAATTAAACTCGCTCGTGAGAGAGGTTTCCGCGTCACCATCAACTGTACTTTATTCCAAAATGAATCTGCGCAAGAAGTTTCTGAATTCATGGATATGGCTATGGAGTTAGGCGTTGAAGGCGTCACTATTTCACCGGGATATCACTATGAAAGAGCACCTAAACAAGATGTATTCCTGAAAAAACGTGAGAGTAAGCAACTTTTCCGAGATTTGTTCAAATTAGGTATTAGTAAGAAATGGCGTTTTAATCAGTCCTCTTTATACCTTGATTTTCTTGCTGGAAATCAAACCTACGAATGTACACCATGGGGTAACCCAACCCGTAATGTGTTTGGCTGGCAAAAACCGTGTTATTTATTGGTCGGTGAAGGTTATGCATCGACATTTGCAGGTTTAATGGAAGAAACGCAATGGGAAAATTACGGTACCGGTCGTAATCCCAAGTGTGATAACTGTATGGTTCATTGCGGTTTCGAAGCGACAGCGGTTAATGACACCGTTAATAATCCACTGAAAGCATTAGGTGTATTTTTGAAAGGCCCCAAAACCGATGGTGAAATGGCCCCTGAATTACCTACGCTTTATAAAGAAGGCGAAGTTACTAAACCAGAACTCGTGGCAGAAACTAAAGCAACAAAAAGTTGCGGTAGTAGTAAACAAGTCGCTTAATGGAATTAACCCTCCTGGCAGTCATGCCAGGACTGCTTATCTGGTTATCAATTCTATTATTACCTTGGCGCCCGTGGAGCACACGAGAATCGCTTGATAGCCAGTCTAC
>JAJFKK010000143.1 GCA_021773245.1 Gammaproteobacteria bacterium
GTACCTGGCTGGGTTTGATCACGATGGAAGATATCTTCGAAACCATACTCGGTTTAGCCATTATGGACGAGACTGACAACATTCCCAATATGCGCCGCCATGCTCGCAGACGTTGGGAAAACAAAATGAAACAAAATAAAACATCGGATTAATTAAAATCCAAAAGGACTAGTTTCAATCTGTTTTATAATTAACTCATGTCCAAAAAAAACCTTTCAGATCAAGTTAGGATTCAATAAAGATTAATTATGCCTCTAATATTAAAAGGTGAATTATGCTGAGAGCGACAATACAAGCAATTATCTATTTCTTTATCCATGCAGTAATTCTTTTTGGTTCAGCAGGTCGAATAGATTGGGTAATGGCCTGGATGTATTTCTTTATTCATGCAGCTTCAGTAGTTATTTTATTTTGTCTAGGCGATGCTGAAATGATTCAAATTCGTAGCAGTAAAGAAAAGGGAGTAAAAAGATGGGATAAAGTTTTGGTGATCATTGCTTTTCTATTATTTTCACCAGTAACATTTTTTATTGCAGGTCTAGATTATGGTCGATTTCAATGGACACCACCCTTACCGATAGTAGTGCAGTATGTCGCGTTATTATTTTTTATATGTGGAATGGGTTTTGCCACATGGGCAATGATAATCAATAAATTCTTTGTAAAATTTATTAGACTTCAACTTGATCGAAATCATACTGTGGTGACTCGTGGGCCTTATAATTATGTACGTCATCCGGGTTATGCTGGCATAACATTGGCCTTCATTGCGCTACCTATTGCATTTGGATCATTGTGGGCACTTATCCCTGCCGTACTTGGAATGTCTCTATTAGTTATCCGTACATTTTTTGAAGATCAGATATTACAAAATGAACTCAAAGGTTATAAAGAGTATGCTTTTCATGTTAGATGGCGTCTCCTTCCAGGTATTTGGTGAAACAAATTACGGGGTTAGGCCTTACATATGACATTTGTTTGATTAGATGAATTAAATAGAGTGTATTTATCGATAGGCTCAAGGCCTGACCACAAAACCCGAAACTCGGACTATTAATACGCGTAAAATTGTTTGAGAAATTAGACTATAGTTATGTGAGTAGTGCTATTTTGTTACAGATTAATTTATTGAGTATAAACTTGAAAAAGTGAGTGCTTAACTAGGCGGAGGACTTTTAATGAGCTTAGATAACAATGATTCCATAATATGGAAACCTGCTATGTCAGTAGGCGTCGATGTAATTGATAACGACCATAAAAAACTCTTAAATTTGATTAATGAAATGGACTACATTATTCATGCGGATGTAACACAAAAATATGGAGCTATTGAATCGGTTATTTCGGAGTTAATCGATTACACAATTTATCATTTTGATCGAGAAGAAAAGTTGATGGAAGTATGCGGGTATCCTGAACTCGAAAAACACAAGAGAGTTCATGAATCATTGAAGTCACAAGTACAAACATATATGGACAGCTATCAAAGAACACCTCAACAATTTAAACCGGAGGCGATGCGTATTTTTTTGAATCTCTGGTTAGTTGATCACATTATGAGCATGGACAAAGATTATGAATCATGGATGCAGGGTAAAAACGAGATAATTAAAAAGACAAATGCAGAATTCGAAACGCTATCAAATTAATCATTGTTACAATGATTGCGGGGTCAGGTCTTCGGCTCTGGCTTCCTCGGTTCTGACTCCTGTTTCACCCTGCCTCCCACTTCCGTTTGGTCGTGCTTCTCTCTACCTCGGTCTCTGTTCCTGACTCGACTCTACCGATTACATGGCCCAGGCCAGCTTCTCGACCTGACGGTCTCACCTTCTCCATGTAACCGACCTTCATCCATGCAGTCGTGAATTTTGAATTATTTGTATAAAGCTTAATTCACTAAACACAATAATAAAAAAGGGCCTCTCGGCCCTTTAGTTTTTTAAACAACGTGGTTGCAATTACTTGTTGTTGATGTACATAGTAACTTCGAAACCAAAACGGATGTCGTTATATTCAGGTGTTTGCCAATTCATGATACTTTCCTCTCTATATTCTTAGTTAAAATTGTAATGTTGTTATTTCCTTACTGCTTGGGTGTAAATATAGGCTAGTGGCGGTAGTAAATAAAATTGATTATTCCTATTGTATCGATAGTAAAAATTAATCAATGTTCACGTTTGGGTCGAACCTACATAAGTTGTTGTTCTTGAAGGGGATTAATTAAGTTAATCCCTCGTGCTAGCGCTTAAACGTACTATTTCATAGATAAAGTCGATTCTTTAAACAAAAGTCCTAAGAAGAGAATTCGATTGAAGAGGATAGGTTTTTAATGCTGGGTTACAGTAATGAATCTAACTTACTTATGGTTTGTCATTGTGAACGTAGTTCAGGACAGTCGATAAGAATTATATCAGCTCGTAAAGCAACAAAGAACGAGCGCAAATATTATGATGGTGAAATGCTATGAAATCTGAATATGATCTATCTAAAATGAAATCCCGCAAGAACCCTTATGCATCGAAATTAAAGAAGCCGGTGACGATGCGTCTTAGTGAAGATGTCATTGGATATTTTTAAGACATGGCTGAAGAAAATGGCGTTCCTTATCAAAGTCTCATCAATCTCTATCTAAGAGATTGCGTAACACAGCATCGTAAAGTCGATATTTCCTGGCAGACAAAACAACAAAAAAGTTAAACCGAGTCTAGACTGCGCTGCACAAAAAAATCTTGTTGCGTGATGCGCAACATGCTATATTTAATTAATGATTAAATCGTTTAGGCACAAAGGATTGCGTCGGTTTTATGAGATGGGCAGCACGGCTGGTGTTCAAGTCTCTCATAAGAAAAAGTTGAGGTTTCAATTGTTTGCACTGGATACAGCAAAAACAATTGATGATATGGATATCCCTGGATTTAAACTCCACGCGCTCAAAGGTAAACGAAAAGGACTATGGTCAATTTCAGTTAGCGGGAATTGGCGTATTACATTTGAATTTAAAGATGGAAATGCTTACATCGTTAATTATGAGGAATACCACTAATGGCTATGCATAACCCGCCTCATCCAGGTGAATTTATTAAGGAAGTCTATATCTCTCCTTATGGATATAGTGTGAGAAGTATTGCTGAAAACTTAAATGTTTCTCCTTCTACTTTAACACGGCTTTTGAATGGTAAGAGCAATATTTCTCCAGAGATGGCTTTGCGCTTGTCGAAATCAATGGGTCGTAGTCCTGAGAGTTGGTTGGCAATGCAGGATCAATATGACTTGTGGCATGCCAGAAAGAATGTAAGTCTTAAGAAAGTAAAAAAACTTAAATTGTCTACTGCATAATAGTTAAACCAAAGAAATCATGGCCTTTTACTATTAATCTCAATTACATGGGTCTGAACCAGAACCCTTTTATCATTCTTTAATATAAAGTCGTCTAAATTAATTTACTGAAAACAATGAAAAGAAATATTATTGCCATTGGTGGCGGAAAATTAATGGTGCCTAAGCATCGTGAACCACAAACCTCATTGATTGATCAAAGCATTGTTCAACAGGTAAATAGAAAATCACCTAAGGTGTTATTTATTCCTACTGCGAGTGAAGACAATGTGGATTATTGTGAAGCATTCCGCAACCAGTATGAAAAACGCTTAGGCTGTCCTGTAGAGGAGTTGTTGTTGTATCGAGATCGACCTTCTAACAGAAAAATACAAATGCTTATTTCCCAAAGCGATATTATTTATGTCGGTGGTGGTAATACGCTGCGCATGATGAACTTATGGCGTAAGTTAGGTGTTGATAAAGCTTTAGACAAAGCCAGAAAGCGTGGTGCTGTTTTATGCGGTTTGAGTGCGGGTGCAATTTGTTGGTTTCGACAAGGCAATAGCGATTCCCGTAAGTTCAAAGACGAAAGTAATAAGACCTTAATCAAAGTCACAGGGTTGAATTATGCTGATGTGTTGATGTGTCCGCATTATGATGTTGAAAAACATCGCCAGCCTGCTTTAAAAGCGATGATGAAAACAACGCAAGGCATCGCTGTTGCCTTAGAAAATTGTGCCGCTTTACATATTAAAGATGATCAATGGCGTATTCTTTCGTCAAAGAAAAATAAAAAGGCGTATTTAATTTATTGGCAACATGGTGAATACGTTAAGCAAGCCTTAAAGCCATCTGACAATTTTAAATCTCTAGCTGAATTAATAAATAATTGACGGGAGAAGAGCCCTTTATCTCTTGTCTCGCTTTTACAAAAGTAAAGTAAAATTAGTAGGGGAATGTCAGACAAAAAAAAGCCGGCTTTCGCCGGCCAAGAGTACAAGTTTCTTAAAGGGGAGTAAAAGAAACTATCTAGAACAAAGGTTATGAACTTGGTGGTAATATTACCGTATCGATAACGTGTATTACGCCATTGCTTGCGTTTACATCAGTCATTACAACTGTACTACCGTCATTTAATTTTACTGCTCCATCAACAACTGTAATTTTGACATCGGCGCCATTAACCGTGGCTGCGGTACTTAGCTTAACAACGTCTTCTGCCATTACTTTTCCTGAAACAACATGGTAAGTCAGTACGGCTTTAAGTTGATCAATGTTTTCGGGCTTAAGCAGTGACTCGACTGTACCTGCTGGTAATTTTGCGAATGCTTCATCAGTTGGCGCAAATACAGTAAAAGGTCCGTCGCCTTTTAATACAACAACAAGACCAGCTGCTTTTAATGCTGCAGCAAGTGTATTGAAACTGCCATTTGCAACAGCAACATCAACAATGTCATGATCAGCTTTTTTACTATGAGCATCTTGTGCAGCACTTGCTAGCGTACTCAATAAAATCATTGATGCCATTAAACTAAAGGTAATGGCTTTCATGTACTTCGAATTATTTACAACGTTTTCAATCGACATAATTAATCTCCTAAGGTTTTTTTAATGTGCGAGCATTCTATGAATCGAGGTGTGTAAAATCTGTGAAGACAATGTAAAAATTAAATGAACATCTACTAACAGGTGTTATTTGCTGCAGTAACAGGTTTGTTAATTGTGATAGCTGAAATAATATATCTATTAAAAATAGAGAGTTAAGTTTAAATTTCAATTTAATAAGGCATTAAAAAAATATTATCAATATGATCAGGACAATGTCATGATTGTTAAGCGGTCGGTATATTAATTATTAAAGCGGCCAGTCTTTTATATCTTTTCTTTTATATCCAGGTATCGCCAAAATGAAAAAAGGTCAGTATCGATTGATTCTTTGCCGCCTAGTATTGACGATGCCTTATTCTTATCAAACATGTATAACGGCTGCATTTACGTATTTTCCCGAGCGTGGGAATATGAACCATAGTCGTCTGGGTACACTTGCGAAATCGGTGAAAAAGCCTTCCGGAACTGGGGATACAGTAAACGTGGCTGTGCATCTACTCATATACTAATAAACACTGCATGGGTTACTTATCGTGCAGCATAGTATATTTTAATAAACAAAAGTTTTATGTATTGATCTTGAGCAAAAACATTACCCAATATAGGGTATATATTTATTAAGGATCAATACTTGTTTTATAGGCTGGGTAAAGAACCTGGCGTTTTAAGTAAAGTGAATATACGAAAACATGGGAGAGATAATATGCAATGTCCTAAATGCGATGCTGAAATGGAAGATGTTGAAATCTATAACGTGATTGTAGAACGTTGCACTTCCTGTAGAGGACTATGGTTTGATAATGCAAAACATGAATTTCTGAAGGATCAGGAAGGTGCAGACGAAATTGATACGGGCGATCCGGAATTCGGCAAGGTGTTCGATAAAAAAGGTGATATTAATTGTCCTGACTGTTCAGCAACGATGATAAAAATGGTTGTCGCTGACCAGCCTCATATTCATTATGAAAGTTGCAGCCAATGCTTTTCAGTTTTCTTTGATGCCGGTGAGTTTAAAGACTTTGTCGAAAAAGATATCTTCAGTTTCTTCAAAGACCTCATGGCTAAAGAAAGATAATTTCTATCTTCTAAACGTGTCCATGCTGTTTGGAGTTAATCTTCGTAAATGGGGAGGTGTTCTGTGTTTTCTATAACTTCGCAATTGGATACCGTAATGGAAGCGTCACCTAAAGAGATGGATGCGGATACCCAGGTATCAGGTAGGCCTTTTGCTTTAGGTGAGCTAATAGAACTACGGCTGAGCTCTTCCACAATTGCAAACTTGCATTCTGTTTTCAATATATAAGGAGGTGTCTTGCCTTCAGAGCTTGGATATTTATCTGAACAGCCACCGATAAGAATGGGAATGGCTAATAGACTATAAAATAAAGAGCTGTTTATTTTCATTATATTTAGATTAATCTTTATGAGACTTTTAGCCTAGCATAAATATTCGGCACATATTGATAAATAAAGGTTAACCACAACCTGACCACGTAACTCCTTTACATATTAAAGATGATAAATTTCGTATTCTTGCATCAAAGAAACACAAAAAGGTATATCTTCATATAATGGCACCATGGTGAATACGTAAAGCAAACCTTAAAGCCATCTGACAGTTTTAAATCTCTAATTGAATTAACAAAAGGTAATTAGTTTTTATTAAAATTAGAATATGACAGCAATTTACATTCTTTTTATAATAGCAACGACGGTTGTCATTTCACTGGCTTATCCTGGCTGGCGCGATAAGCGTATTCTTAAGCGACCTTTCCCAGCACACTGGCAAGTTATTGTTAAACGACGTCTGCCTTTTTTACAGAAGCTTAATGAAGCTGAACAAAAACAGTTGCAAGATATGATTAAACTGTTTGTTGCTAAGAAAAATTATTATGGTTGCGGTGGACTTGAAATTAATGATGATATTCGTGTCACCATTGCAGCAGAAGCGTGCCTGTTATTGTTGAATCGTAATACTGGTGTTTATCCTTCCTTGAAACATATTCTGGTTTACCCTTCTGCGTTTAGAGTGGAACATCAACAGCATAATCCGGATGGGACGGTTAGTCAGATGAACAGCGGCTTGCTCGGAGAATCCTGGAATAATAGTAAGGTGGTTCTGTCCTGGGATAATGTTAAACATGGTATTGAAAATTTTAATGATGGTCATAATGTTGTCTTGCATGAATTTTCTCATCAGTTAGACAGTGAATCAGGCTCTGCAAATGGGGCGCCTATACTAAAGAAAAATAGTTACCAGCTATGGGCAAAGGTGTTATCGAAAGAATTTGAAGCTTTGGTTAAAGCCAGTGAAGGTCATGATAAAGCGGTAATGGATTACTATGGTGCGACTAACCCGGCTGAATTTTTTGCCGTTGCTACTGAAGTATTTTTTGAAAAACCACAACAAATGTCTAACAAACATCCAGAGCTATATAATGAATTTAAAACCTATTACTGTGTTGATCCATTACTATGGCAATGAAATTAAAGGATAATATAAGTGAATAATTAGGGTGGGTTTAGAGTCGTTTAAAATTATATAGTTACAATTTTCGAACTTGCGGGGCTAGTTTTAACCTAGCCAAAGTTTGGTCAGCTCCTGTGGTATAGGAGTGCGGCTTAATTATCACACCCCTCCCGTAAAACGGGAGATACCACAGGTCTGCAATATTATATTAGAGCATGCCTTATCATTCTGTTAGAGCAACAAGGTTCAAAAATGAACCTATCAATTTCAAAATCCGCTCATTTATAGCTGTTTTGTGACGTAAGTCGTAGTTCAGCAAGCTCATGCTAAAGGTTTTATGGGAATAGCAGCTAAGTCCTTATCTATGACAAATATTGTTAAATAATATGATTTCTAGTTTATCTCAATCTGCCGTTACAGGTATCCAGCGCGGCTTACAGCAGACGACAGATGCTGCAAGTAAAATTGCCACTGCCGACAGAGACATTGGATTGGCAGATTTAGCCACGAGTATTGTTGATTTAAAATTGGGTCAGCAACAGGTGGAAGCCTCAGCCAAGGTCGTAAAGGTCGATGATCGAATCAGGGGAAGTTTACTCGATATTCGGGTATGACACTGCTGAAATATTTAGAGTTGCGGGGCAGGTTTAACCCTACCCTATAAGTTTAAATCTTTATGAACAATTGCGGGTTCTGAGTTTATAAAGACATTTTCGTTTATTGTCTTGATGCAAATTGCATTTAGCGTTACTTCTTCATACAACCAATAATACATTTCATTCTCGAGGATGCTGTATCGCCAGTTGTATTTGCACTGAATCAATTTGTTTTCTAGCGAGCCGATTTCTTTACTATGTTCATCAGGCTCTGGTGTGTCAAAATATTCAAGAACGTGATTGTTTAAATCAATTTGAAATCGATCTAGTTTTATTTTTCCATCTTCTGTCTGGCTATATTTCAATCGACCACCTTGCACGTCATCGCCATGCTGATCTATTACACACTGCTTATTGAGAGCATAAAAAGCGGGTGGAAGTATTACTGGATATTGATTTGGTATCTTGGCTCTTTCTGAAACATGTGTTTCTGTCCGTTGGCTCTTATCCCATTGTTTGATGATGATTTGTAAAATTAACATGCTCATTATTTTACTCATTACATTTTACAATATTTTCATTTTTTCCAATGCCTTGAGAATTTCATTTATATTTTCAATTCAGAATCTCCTATATAGCTAGCCACATCTCCTGTAAGTTCTTCAAGGCGTTCCATAGAGATACCCAATAGGGTTTTGAACAGAGACGCACGGTTCTCTGCTGATAGTTTTTCTATTTTGTTTGAATCAATAATCCAAAGTATCACACTACCTACCGCTTTTACGCTGGCGGTACGTTGTGTTGTTTCACATAGCAAGCTTGTATCACCGAAACAGGCGCCGCTCTCGAGCATGTTGATATTAACGCCTTTTTTCATAACCATTACTTGGCCTTCTATCAGCAGAAAGAACTCTTGGCTGACTTCTCCTTCGGTGATGATGGCATAACCATCGGGCACTATTTTTACTGATCCAATTTGTAATAATTGTTGTATCTGATCAGGAGAAAAATAGCGAAACCAGTCATTCTGTCTAAAGTCAGTGTAGTACTGTAATTCAGATGGCCATGTAACAGATTTCCTACTTTGGGTTTTCTCAAGTTCGATTTTGTTATGAGCTTTTGTAAGATCAGCAGCAAACTCCAATGCAGATTGATATCGGTCTGCATCCTGTTTTGCCATCGCTTTGTCCACGATGGCACAAACCTCTTCTGGTATACCTGTTCTAAGTCCCCATAATGGTGTGGGAGTTTCATAGAGAATTTGGTCGACTAATGTTTTCGAAGTTCCATCGAATGGCCTTTTTCCAGTCAACATTTTGTACATGGTACATCCCAGTGCAAAGATATCAGTCAGGATAGTGATATCGCGAGCTTCAAGAAAATGTTCGGGTGCCATATAGGCAAGTGTGCCTGCGCTACTGACATGGTCCTTGGATTCTAGGTAATGAGAAATACCAAAATCCGTTAACTTCACCAAACCCTGAGGTCGGTTATATATTATATTGCCCGGTTTGATATCGCGGTGGATGATGCCGTGAAAGTGAACGAAATCTAAAGCTACGCAACACTTATGAATGATATCGATGCATTCCTCTACGCTATCAATACCCGTGTCACCAAAATAATCATCAACAGGCCGTCCTGGTACTAACTCCATGACAAGATAGTCCATACCGTTATCTCTGCCGACATCGAAAACCGTTACAATATTCGTGTGGGTGAAATTCCCTGCAATCTGTGCTTCATTGTAGAAAGCTTTGCCAAGTTCGTGTGTTTCTTCAGGTGAATTCGTATTGATTTTTGCGACCTTGATAGCAACGTCTCTTTTCAATAGCGGATCTTGCCCTCGAAAAACAAGGCCGTATGACCCTTCGCCGATCTTTTCTTCAATTTTATATCGGCCAATAGTTTTGAAATCTGTTTTTGATGTCATATATATTTTCCCCGTGTACTTGCTACGGAGAAAATATATTAACTCGTAAACAGCTTCGTTTGGAAATTTATTTTAATACCATGGTAAATTCCTCAGTTCCTGAGTCGTTCTGCCTCGATCTCCGTTCCAGACTCGTTTTTATTTGGCGATAGTGAAGTGATGCTCATTGGTCTATAGAATGTAGTTATAATATGGAAAAATTACTTAAGGGTAGCCTATGAGGTTTAATAGAATTAAAGTTGCCCAGTTTCAAGAGCAGGATTGTAAGCTCACTTTAAGAAAGGCAATAGATGAATTTTATGAAGTGAACTCGAATATATTTTCGCCACCTGAGCCAGAGACAATATGGACTGAACTATTGGTTCATCATGATGTAGGACATGTTTTTTTTGGTGTAAATACTAGTGTTTTAGATGAGGCAGCAGGCGATTATTGGACGATGTTTGGATCAAATTTGAGTATTAAAGAATATATAGACTATGCGAACACGCCAGAAGGTAAAGCACTGATTAAAACGATAGGTTTTGTCGATATCGTTAGAAGTTTATTTCTTGGCTTGCCTCTTTTATTTAAGACATTTTTTCGATCAAGAAAAATGACGCGGAAGTGGCAAACTCGATCTTACGAGCAATACATGGATACACCATTGGGTGAGGTACGTGATATTTTTAATTTAAAAATATTAGAATACTAAGAACTAATAGGGTTGCGGGATCAGGTTTTCAAGAATTATAAATATATTAGAGAGGGTAAAAAGATGAATCCAGAAAAAATATTTCTTTATGCAGAGTATCAAGTTTCGGTTCCTTTTGAGCAGATTGACTGGGCTTCGGTGGGAACAGAGATGAAAAAGTTCGAAGGTCTGAAGTCGAAGACCTGGCTTAGCGGTATTAACAATCATACCGTTGGTGGTTTTTATGAGTTTTCTTCGTTGGATTCTGCCCAGAAATATATTGATGAACTTTTGATTCCATTTACAAAAAAAATTAATGGCAATCTCTCTGTGAAATTATTTAATGGAGATGTCGTTACAGATGGCTGTAAGGATATGAACTCGCCATTTTATGATAGCGGGGTCAGCTCGTGAATCTTGAGTTTGTTAAAATATAAAAGAAATTAAATATGAAAAAAATATTTATAGTATTTATGGTTTTAACGTTTGTTGGTGTTTCTTACTTAGCAATTAAAGGGAGTGAAATGCAGGTAATTAAAACGGAAATTGAAATATCTGCACCCCCATCTAAAGTATGGGGCATCTTAACAGATATCAATCATTGGCAGGAGTGGAGTCCTATTATTAATGCTTCTAGCGGTGAGGCTTCCATTGGTTCGAAACTTAGTATGACCATGATAGGTAAAGAAGAGGGCAAGGATGGCCCGAAATACAGCCCAATTATCGAAGAACTTAATGAGCCACATTATTTTCGTTGGCGCGCTCATATGTTGGCAGGATTTATTTTTACAAACGATAAAGTATTTGAGCTGGAAGAAACTGAATCAGGAACGCGTTTAACGCATACAGAAACGTTTAAAGGGCTTCTTGCGCCGATATTTTGTGGGCAAATGGATAAAGGTGTTCCTCCAATGTTAAATGCTATGAATAAAGCATTGAAGGAATTAGCTGAATTAAAGGGGGCTGCCCTCTAATTAATGATAGACACTTGCTTTACAACTATCAGAGCGTAAAGCAAGTGCGCCTTTAGCAGCTCCATCAAGTTGACCATCACCATACCCTTTCGAATAATTTTCATCATTCCAGTTACCCTTTGCAGGGGATAATTTAATTCTACATGCTGTTTTGTAACCTTCTGCGTATCCATCATTATATCCCGACTTATAATTATCACTCGCACTCGGGCTACACGCTTGTAAAAATAGTATTGAAAGAAATAAATAAAAATATTTCATAAAAAGTTATCTCCTGTAAAACACAATCAATAATAATATAAAAGTAAGTGTTATATATATTTAGTGCGTTCACTTTATATTGAGGTGAAATAAGAGTAAATTCATCATATCAATAATTGTTGTGAAAGGTGTTTCCTAATTAATAATGAGAAAATATGCAAATAACTAAATACCCCGTATTAAGCTTGGCACTATTAATAATAATCACCAGTGTGGTTGCTTATTATGCGAACGTCTATTTTAGGTCAAGTGCTACGAATTCAGCAGTCGTTGGCAACCAAAAAGTTCCTGAAGTAGAAACAATTGAGTCACTTCTGAGAAATCTGGAGCTTGAAGTGATTAATTTGAATGATGGCTTGCCAAAACAAGTTGATGAGGATACCAGAGTTGACAGTATATCGGTGGAGCCTGGGCTACGGTTGGTGACTAAATATACCTACACAACTTTTTCAACTGAAGAATTTGATATTGATCGATTTAATAAAAAAGTGAAGAAGATTATAAAAAAGAGTATCTGTGCCAATGATGAAGTAATGGAGAGAATGAAGCTGGGTTTGATATACAGTTATGAGTTTTCTGGTAATGATGGTGTTAAGCTGGCTACTGCCGAATTTAATATTGATGATTGTTGAATCGTGGGTAAAAAGAAATAAAGCTGCCGGAGCCCTTTAAATTATAAAGTGATAAAAATAAAAACCCGCTTAAAGCGGGTTTTGTATTAGGACTCTGTTAGAGGTTGTAGCGTAATTTCGACACGCCTGTTTGCTTGTTTTCCGCTAGGTGTGTCATTGTCTGCGATAGGTAACGACTCGCCGTAACCAGTGGTAATAATACGTTCATTGATTACGCTGTTTTTCATCATATAATGACTAACGCTGTTGGCACGGTTCATTGATAATTGCTGGTTATATTCTGCTGTACCAGTACTATCGGTATGACCAGCTATAACCACAACGGTTGATTGATATTCAGACACTGTCTGGCTAATTTGATTTAATACAGAAAAGAATTCAGGTTTGATAACAGCCTGATTGGTATCAAACGTAATTGATGATGGCATATTTAATTTAATATTATCGCCAACACGTTCGACTTCTACGCCAGTACCTTCCAGATCGCTACGCAGTTCCTGTTCCTGTTTATCCATATACGAACCGACTGCCGCGCCACCAAGTGCACCAACACCTGCACCAATGATTGCGGCTTTTTTACTATCGCCAATTAATCCCCCCGCCAGCACTCCAGCAGCCGCACCTACAAGTGCGCCAGTACCGGTATGGTTAGGATCTTGTTCGCCAGTATTCTGATTAAAGGTTGTACATGCTGATAATGTTATCAACGATGTCAGTATGACTAATTTTGTTGTTATATTTTTTATCATCAATTTCTCTCTAATGTTATAAACACATAATCTAGGACACTAAGAGTAAAAGATTTATTCATTCAGTTTTGTGATATTGATAACAAATTCATTATAAGTATTAAAATATAAAGTGACCTGTGTCGCAGAATAATTAGATTGCATGATGCCTTTCATAGTTTTCGGGATCAGGTCTTGAATTTTGCCTAATCTCAATTAAAGGGCCGTTCCTGTGCATCCATGCACCCACGGCATTAGAACATCAATGTTCGTCAGTCAGAGCTCTTTGGTTCAAGGGATAGAAAATATTGAATGTGGTTTTAATTCTGGCTTAACTACTTTGACGGGATACATTTACAAAATGATTTACTCTGTCGAGAAGTAGATGTCACCATAGTATGATTTCGCCTGACCATGACTGTTATCAGTGTCTGTCATTATTGCAATGGCATCAATAAAAAGAAATTCAGTGCCAAATATTATTTTCAAATCTTCATAGACATTTCTTTTTTCATGGTACCAGGTCGATGTTTTATCTTGTTTATCTCTTAAAGACATCATCATTGCATTCTTGCCGGCAAAAGCGTTAGGCCATGTTTCGCCTTTTGTTACTTGATGAGACCATACATAGTTCACGGCTTTGGTTCTCCAGGGCAATATCCCGCCATCAACGATGACATAAATTCTTACAGCATAATCGTCGCCTGATTTTATTTTTTCATCTTTAGTCTCTAATCTATTTTCAATTTTCCAACGCCAGTTTAGATAGGGCGTTTTTTTAAGATTGACATGTATTTCTTTTATAAGCGCAGACGCACTGTCCTTACTTTCTGCCATTAGTACGGTGTTTTCGTCTAAAGGAACTAATTGATAAGATGTTGTACCTTGAAAACTTTTAGCTTCCCATCCTGCAAAATCCGATTTTGAAAAGTCAGCTACGCTTAGTTGTTCTGCATTTGAAATATTTGCTAGAAAACAAAATGAAGTAAAGCAGAGAAGTATTTTGCATGTTTTTATCATGTAATTATTATTTTTGAATGTTCATGACGATTGAGTCATCGATTGAAATCTCGTGTTTCTAGATAGTCGTTCAATCCAATCCTAATAGTTTGAGAATAATGATTATAACTTTGAAGTTTTCACCATAACCATCAAAGTAAGTTAAGTATATATGTAATTGCTGCCAGATTGGCTCCGATCAGATAAGTTCGACTGTATTACGGGGTCAGGGTCTTTGCTTTCTTCAATAGAAAAATTACTGGAGTGAAATTAATTCCGTGACCAATATTACTTGATCACATACAATCATATGCGTTAAATGAATTCGGCAAGTTCCTCTAAAGAAGTTTTATAGGAACATTGTTTGTTTATACCGTCAAAGGACTGCTTTCTCTAATTTTCAATAATATATTGGATATCATTTACAATGAGTAACCTGAGTAATATTGAGCAGTTTATTGAGTATCTGGCGGAAGCCGTGATAATTGTCAACTCAGCTTCTGACATCGTATTTTCTAATGGCGCCTGCACTGAATTGCTGGGATATAAAACTGACGAACTACGCAATAAAAAAATTGATGTTTTGTTAGAAGCTGAATACAGACAAGGTCATCCTGATCTAATCAAGACTTATGTTGAGGCTAGGTCAGAACCAAAGCGGATGATGTCAAGAGATGTACTACATTGTATTAAATCAGATGGTACGGTATTTCCAGTCCGGATATCTATTTCAACAATGGATATTGATGGAGAATTCTATGGCATAGCACTGATTCAAGATCAAACGACTTACATGAAACAAATATCATTGATTGAGTCACAGGCAATTACTGATCCACTCACATTATTATATAACCGACGCTATCTTGAGAAAATATTACAGCCAGGTAACAGGTGGTTGGAGTCTCATCCTTCTATCGGGGTGCTCTATCTAGACTTGATTGATTTTAAAAAAATTAATGACTCATATGGACATGATTGCGGTGACGTCGTACTAAAAACCGTGGCCATCAGAATGAAGGAAACGTTCCGTAATAATGATTTGATATTCAGGGTAGGGGGTGATGAGTTTTTAATTCTTATAGATTTGGTGCTTGGTTCTAACGGCAGAGAGACAATATCTATGTTAGCAAAAAAACTGCACGAAAACCTGCGAAGAAAAATACCTCTTACTAATGGTGCAATTCATACTGATGCTAGTGTTGGTGCCGGAATCTATCCAGATGATTTTGGTGATATCGAGATTATGACCAAATTAGCAGATAGAGCCATGTATCGTTCAAAGCAAAACAAAGAAGACATATTTTTTGTATCAGATCTACCGACTCAAATAGATAAGAAATAATACTTTATTTGTTAAGTTAACCAAACCAAATAAACTTTCAATGCTAGCGGCGGCAGACACGAGGTCTTTGATTTATAATTTAATAAAAGGGCTGTTCCTGTGTATCCATGCACCCATGGTATTAGAACATCCATGTTCGTCAGTCAAAGCGAAGTGTATGGAAGAATAATTGTTCCCGAAGCTTATGCCCTTGGGTGTGCGGTGGCATGATGTTATAGAGCACCCCTTTAAAACCTGAGATATTAATTTGAGATATAAACATGAGTAGGTTATTAATTTTTATATTTATCTTCTTTCTGAAGGTATCTTACGTTTCTGCTGATCCGGCAGTTGCAAGTCTTTGCTTCTTTGATGAGGCGATTGTCTTTTCATGTAGCTCATCAAAAGGTAAAACTATTTCGTTATGTTCTTCTTCTGTACTCACAGAGTCTGACGGTTATTTGCAATATCGTTTTGGCGTTATAGGTGAAGTTCCCGAGTTTATTTTTCCGAAAAGACAGGAGCATCCTAAAGAGCGTTTTACATCAGGAACGGTACCGTATTCAGGTGGCGGTGCTTCGTATCTAAAATTTAGTAAAGGTAAATATTCCTATAGAGTGTTTACTGGTGTTGGTAAAGGCTGGGAAAAAGAAGGTGTTGTTGTTAAAAAGTCGGGTAAACAAATTACGTATGTCGCATGCGATGGTCCATTTATTTCTGAACTTGGTCCAGTATTATTTGAAAATGTAGGTGTACCGAAAGATCCGCTTGAATTCGATTTTGAAGTTCCATAAAACATCGGGGTCAGAATACTTGAAATAATATCTATGACTGATGCATTAAATACCTTTGTTCTCCTGTTTATCGTCCTCGATCCGATAGGTGTCGCATGGTTATTTGCTGCGTTGTCGGCGGGTAGCGATATACTACAACAAAGACGTATGGCGATACGGGTGCGAATGTAATTGGCCGTTTGCTTAGTTTGATCCTGACCGCATTGGTCGTACAATATGTAATAGACGGCTCAAACAGAGTTTCTTTATTTAGCATTCGTGTTACGTTTTTATAAAAGGATTGAAACCTTGATCAGATTTCTTCCAAACACTTCTGAGTTATTTTATTTCTATATAAAACGAATAATGCTGTCGCGATTCCAATTGATTGAATCAATAAAGCAGTAATGTATATATCGTTAATACTAAATGATGAGAATAGTCCTAACGGTGTTATTAGAAATAGTATGGCACCAACTGAAGATATCAACACGGGGACATTGAAATTATTCATTTTATTGTATCCAAAAAATTAATCTTATATCAACTTCTGCAATAGCGATGCCAATTTTGTGGATTGATCGTAAAAAGGTATTAATTCTGTCAATATGAGTCTCATTATTGTTCTTACTCTGTGACCAGTGTCTCAAGTCCATGAGTTGAAGGTAAAATTATTACTGAAATAGTAGGGATTAGTTTGTTGTTAATAACTAAATAGTTCTTGGTGTATGATGAAGTTTCATCAGGTTGTCAAAACTTCATCACTTTATAGGAAATATACGACCTATGGGGGTAATTATGGATGAACGAAATAATTTTGATACGTTCGACATCCTCGCAGCTGCGATTGGAGTTGTTTTTGCTTTTATGCTGCTACCTCAGCCTGTTGATCGTTTAACAGAGCGCATTGTAGTACCTCTATCGATGTTAGCAGCGGTGACAATTAAGCGTTTATGTTTCCCCACTAAAGAAGCCAATCCTGATTCAAAGACAAGTATACGTATGGTTTATTTATTCATTGCACTAACAGGAACGGTTTGTATGGGACTAGCATTATTGGCGATATTTGCTGATCTTCAGGAATTTAGTACACCTAGTGTCATTAAGATCATGCTTGGTTCCGGTATAGTTTTTCTAATCGTCGCCACCTTAATTGACAGACGTTGGCTCAAGCTGCGTGACTAAAAATGCCGATGCGAATATTATTACTATAATTAAAGATGTCAGAGACCTTTTACACTATAACTCTGATAGAGAGTGTACCGTATGAAAAGAGTTGTCATATTTTTATTATTTTTCTTGGTGGCGTGTGCTGAGCCGTCCATTCGACCTTCATATAATTATCATCCGAAAGATAAGGAAGAAGCGTGGAAAATTACGGGACGTCTTGTAAGCAATTTATTTAGCCATAGACTCAACATAAATATAGATGGCCAACAAGTAATCGAGGGTGCACTCAATGTGATCGGTAATGGCTCCTTGTTTGGCAGCTATAACGGTTCCAATATCGAGGCTAGTTGTCAGGGAAAGCGTATGAGCAGATATTCTCTATCGAGAGTTGAATGTCTTGTCCTTGTTGATAGTGAAGAATCAGTCACTCTGAATTTTTATTAAGAGGTGGCAGAGTTTTTTACACATTGCCATTGGAGGTAAGGGTTCGTTGCTAGCATTGCAGAATCATTTATTAGTTTAAACCCTACTTTTTTAAGCTGGTTAATTTACTCAAAATCCAAATAAAGAAGCCGGAGTGAATAGTCTTATTCACTCCGGTTTTTTTTATTTATGCTGCTATTTTTTCAGCGATCATTTTTTCTGCATAAGCTTGCAGGTAATCGGGTGTAAAAAACGATTTATTGTTTTCAATAAAGGTTTTCATATCCATAGGTTTTTGACCGGTTAGTTCTTCTACTGTTGTCGTAACCTTATCAAAGATATTATTTTGATAATCTATTCCAACCTGTACTATATGTTTGACCAGAAAATCACTGGGTAATCCTGATTGGGTCATAGCATCTGCCCATTGCTCATCCGTAATCGAAATATATTCGATTGGTATACCAAGTACTTCGGAAGCAATGCCGGCAATGTCTTTTTGTGAAACACGATCTGGACCGGTTAAAATATGACGCTTGCGATCATGTTTTTCTGGATCTTCTAAAATTGCAGCGACACAGCGACCTATATCTTCTCCGGCGATAGGGGCATGGTAAGCCTCACCATGCGGCAAAAACATTTTTTCTTGTTGCAATATGTTTGCTCCGTTCATTAGATAGAGCATTTCGGCAAAGAAACCAGGACGTATATGCGTTACTAACATATTCGTATTATCTAGCATTTGTTCGGCTAACCAATGTTGCCTTGTAAGAGCGCTAGTATGATATTTACGAGTAGTAAGTTGTGACATATTCACTATCGCCTTTATACCCGCATCTTGAGCGGCAACAATAAAGTTAGCCGTAGATTCTAACAAACCATCTTCAGGGGGATAGACTAGATAAGCTCTTTTAACTCCCCGCATACTTTTCTCTAGAGAGGCGAGGTCTAGTAAGTTAGCGATAACTATCTTAGCACCCAAAGCCTCTAGTTTTTTGGTTGTATCCGAATTTCTTCGTGCCATTGCTTTTACGGGATAGCCTTTTTCTAGCAAAGTTTTTGCAG
>JAJFKK010000144.1 GCA_021773245.1 Gammaproteobacteria bacterium
TCCGTTAGTTTTATATTCTTATGTCCATCATTGTCGATTAATAAGTGCAGCCTGGATATTTCACGCATACCCTCATTTAATTTAACATTACAATCTTTACCGCGTCCTATTTTATTTTCACCTAACTCTAATGCGTGCTCTATATTATCAGCATCTATAAATTTGATTCCATTATTGGAAATTAACTTACACTGATACTCAGCAAGATAAATATCGATTGTATCTCCACTAACAATTTCAATATTAATCGGCTTGGCCTTTGGTATCTGTACTAAATTTGACTCTGAACTAAGAGTTCCGGCATCAGACTCTATCGTACTCAAGCTAATTGGGATCGACATCAGGGTTTCTATTTGAGTATCATCTCCTTTTTGAGCAAGCCTTTTCTTTATTTCCAGTTTATTTTTAATTTTATTAGCAATATTCGAACGGTTCTTTAAATATTGTAAGTATTTCTTTAATGCAATATTTTTATACTTGGATAAATTTATAGAGTCATAACCATTAAGTGCAATAAAAATATCTCGCCAATCATGTTCTTTAGAAAAAATTGCTGTATCAAGAGATTTCAAGCGCATAGTTATACCAGTTGATACTTCCGGAGATTCACTTAGCAGTCTATTGAGTTCAAATTTTGCAGAGCCAATAGATTTTAGCTCATTATTAAGTTCATCAAACGATGCCGAGATCATCCCTGTCACTCTGTCTGGAGAAATAGAAGTGCGTGCATTGAGTGAAAATTCGAAATCATCAATCGTAGAAAACGTGATTGTTTTATTATTGATTTCTAATTCAATAGGTTTTGATAAAAGTTTTTCAAACATTAAATTCCGTATGCCCTTATACCGAATACATTAAAACTAATTCAATGTTTTACTCTTTTCCTACTTAGATACGCAAACAACAAACTGTCAACTCAGTCACAGTTCACAGAATAATTATTAAAAATAATGCAAATATTTAATTAAATCAATAACTTAGTTGTCGCCAAAAAAAGACTTTTTGATACTTATTAACGAGAAGGTTTCGTTTTTCGAGCTCGTTTTTGTTCCCCTTTTGCACGTTTCCTTTTTTCAGAGCCTGTTTTTCTTTGCTTTGGTTTTTTGTCTTTGTCCGATGAATCACTCTTATCACTCAAGCGCGAAATCTTTAACTGTTGTTTTGCGACCCATACTTTCTTTAAGTCATTAAATAATTCTTTTGGCATACCCATAGGTAAATCGACAGTAGAATAATTATCATGAATGGTGACGTTCTTAATATATTGACTATCAACACCGGCTTCATTCGCAATCGCGCCAACAATATTATTAACCTTTACCTCATGTTCATTGCCGACTTCAATACGAAAACGCTCCATATCTCTATCCGGTCTTGATTCTCTAGGCCGTCTTTCTCTACCCTTACCGCTATCACTATTTCGTTCACGATCTTTATTACGCGGATTATCCTTGTTTCGTGAACGATCTTTATTACGCGATCGTTCATTGTTATCTAGCTTCATTGGCTTAACGAAAAAAGGTTCTGATCCTTGCGATATTTTTGCAAGTGCGGTGGCAACTTCGATTGCCGAACGACCTGTTTCAGCCTGATACTCTTCTAAAATTGAATTAAAAAAAGCAACATCTTCATTTTCCAAGGTGTCAGTTATCTTTTGTTTAAAACGTTGAACACGATCCTGGTTAATCGTTTCCGCCGTAGGCATATGCATGCGCTCAACCTTTTTGCCGGTAACTCTTTCTATCATGCTCAACAAACGTTGTTCACGATTCGTTACAAAAAGAATAGCTTCACCCTCACGTCCTGCTCTTCCTGTTCGGCCAATACGATGTGTATAAGCTTCCGGATCACTGGGGATATCATAGTTAATAACATGGCTGATTCGTTCAACATCAAGTCCGCGCGCTGCGACATCAGTTGCAATCAACATATCGATCTTGCCCGCTTTCAAACGTTGAATCGTTTGTTCGCGTGTCCTTTGTGTAATATCGCCATTCAATGCTGTACACGCATAGCCGCGCGCCGCTAGTTTTTCAGCTAGCTGAACAGTTTCAACCTTGGTACGTACAAAAATTAGAATCGCATTAAAAGTCATGCTTTCAAGAATGGTTGTTAAAGCTTCCAGTTTTTGTCTGCCATTGACCATCATGTAGCGCTGACGAATCGTGTCTGCCGTAATACTTTTTGTTTTGATTGTGATTTGTTCAGGATCGTTTAAATACTTTTTAGATATCTTTCGAATCTCTGTCGGCATAGTTGCCGAAAATAATGCTATCTGACGTTTCGTCGGTAATTGTTCGAGTACCCACTCAACATCATCAATAAATCCCATGCGTAACATCTCATCAGCTTCATCCAAAACCAGACAAGTTAATTTATCCAGTTTCAACGTGCCGCGACGCATATGATCCATCACTCGACCCGGCGTACCGACAACAACATGGACACCACGTTTTAACTGACGCAATTGCACACCGTATTCCTGTCCGCCATAAATAGGCAAAACATGAAAGCCTTTCATAAAACCGGCATATTGTTGAAACGCTTCAGCAACCTGAATGGCTAGCTCTCGCGTTGGTGCCAAAACTAATACTTGAGGAGTTGCGATCTTGAGATCAATTTTTGATAATAGAGGCAAAGCAAAAGCAGCTGTTTTACCTGTCCCCGTTTGAGCTTGCCCTATTACATCTTGTCCATTCAATACATGAGGAATAATCTCAGCTTGAATTGGGGAAGGCGTTTCATAACCGACTTTCTTCACCGCCTTCATGACAGACGCAGAAAGCGATAGATCGTCAAAAGACAGATCAGGGGAATCAGTATTGCTCATAGGGTGTACCTTTGGATATGGAGGACAATTTCCGTCTAGTTATCCATATTATAGGCTACCAGACAACAAACGACCGCGCAGTATACGGGCTTGTTTCTCGGTTACAAGCCAAAATGTTGTAATAATGGCGGAAATATTAGCTTTGAATGGAGTTAATACTCATGAAATCGTAGAAAACCAGCCTCTCGTCCTTTTACAGAATGAGACCAAGCCAAGCATTAATGGAACTTCAATTAAGACGCCTACAACTGTAGCGAGCGCTGCACCAGATGATAAACCAAACAACATCACAGCAGTCGCAATAGCCACTTCAAAATGATTAGACGCGCCGATCATTGCGGTTGGCGCAGCATTTTCATAAGAAAAACCCATGGAACGGGCAGCACCATAAGTAATACCGAAAATAAAAATTGTTTGAATGAATAACGGAATTGCAATCCATAAAATCGTTAATGGATTAGCAATAATGACATCGCCTTTAAATGAAAAGAGTAATACCAATGTTAGTAATAATGCTGTGATGGTGACGGGTGTAAGCAGGTGCAGAAATTTTTCTTCAAACCAGACTTGCCCTTTATTAGCAATAATCCATTTCCTTGAGAAGAAACCTGCTACCAGGGGTAGTGCAACGTAAATACCAATCGAGAGAAGTAAGGCTTGCCAGGGGACAGGAAGTTTACCGATACCGAGTAAGAACCCACCTAAAACACCAAATAAAATCAGCATGACTAATGAATTAATCGCTACCATAACTAAGGTATGGCCATCATTGCCTTTTGCTAAATATCCCCAAACCAAGACCATTGCCGTACAAGGAGCAATGCCTAACAAAATACAACCGGCCAGATAGCTACGCCAAAGAGGAACAGCAAGCATCTTGATGCCATCTTGCATCACCACTGTACCTGAACCATATTCAGCACCAAGCGGCAAATCTAATCCAAATGGCATCTTTACATAGTCCAATGCTTCAGCGCCGATTAAACCTTTAAACAATATGCCGAGAAATACATATGAAATAAGGTACATGGTAAAAGGTTTAATTGCCCAGTTAACAAATAAAGTTAAGCCAACCGGCTTTATACTCTTACCCGCTTTAACAACTTCTGCAAAATCTATTTTCACCATGATCGGATACATCATGAAAAATAAACAGATGGCGATAGGAATGGAAACGATTGGAGCACCATTAATCATGATGCTCATTCCATCTAGAGTTTTAGCAAATTCAGGCGCAAATTGTCCTAATAAAATTCCAATAACGATACATAAGCCAACCCAAAGCGTCAGGTAGCGTTCAAACATCCCCATATCATGTTTCTTTGCTGTCATTATCTTAAAATATTAAAGTTTTTTGTTATGTCTTTTTGTTAGTTATTTTCTAAAGAATTATTAATTAAAGGCTCTTCTTTTATTCTCCATATAAAAATTAATAAAGCAATCATCATCACAGGCAACAGCAGATGAAGCTGTGTCTTGTTATCAATTATTAACGCTGATATTGAAAAGGTAATAATAATCAAAAAGGATGCTTTGTATTTGATACGTCGTGATAATGTTTTTTTCTCTTCCCATTGTTTTAAGGTTGGCCCAAACCAAACATTATTTAGTAACATTTTATGAAACCTTGGAGAGCTTTTTGAAAAGAATAGTAAAGCGATAATCAAGAACGGTGTAGTAGGAAGTATGGGTACTATTACACCGATAAGTCCTATAATCACAAAAAGCCAGCCAACAATTACAAATAAATGGCTTTGTAAAACTTTTCTCATGGCAATAGATTTTTTATTCTGATTTCTTCGCAACAATAAATACTACAATGTCGGTATCGGTTCCATAGAAAAAGAAATATCATTTATTGTTCTCTGTTTACAGCCCGATAACCAATATCTTTTCTATAGTACATTCCTTCATAATCAATATGATTTAAGGCTTCATAAACTGCTTGCTGTGCTTGCGTTACTGAATCACCTAATCCTGTTATACAAAGTACACGGCCTCCTGCAGTAACGATGTCATTATCCTTATTTGCAGTACCCGCATGAAAGACTTTTACGTGATCGTTATCAGTATTTTCTAACCCCGTAATTACATCGCCTTTACTTGCGCTTGCCGGATAACCCGCGGATGCTGTAACAACACCTAAAGCGGCACGCTCATCCCATTCAGCTTTGGATTGATCAAGTGTTCCTTCTGTTGCAGAGAGACATAAAGAAACCAGATCGCTTTTTAAGCGCATCATAATTGGTTGTGTTTCCGGATCACCAAAACGACAATTGAATTCTAATACTTTCGGAGTACCGTCTTTAGTAACCATGACGCCTGCGTAAAGAAAACCGCTATATATTCTATCTTCACTCGCCATACCTTTTATTGTTGGCATAATCACTTCGTTCATAATGCGATCATGCATTGCTGCATCAACTATTGGTGCAGGAGAGTATGCACCCATGCCACCGGTGTTAGGACCTTTGTCACCTTCATCACGTGCTTTATGATCTTGCGAACTTGCTAGTGGTAAAACATGTTTACCATCAGACATGACAATGAAACTGGCTTCTTCGCCTTGCATAAATTCTTCGACAACAACACGATGACCCGCTTCACCAAATT
Source organism: Gammaproteobacteria bacterium (assembly GCA_021773245.1). GTDB lineage: Bacteria > Pseudomonadota > Gammaproteobacteria > Eutrophobiales > Eutrophobiaceae > UBA7359. Next base: position 5,444 of record JAJFKK010000144.1, read on the forward strand.
TATTACCAGACAACATATCGTTAATGGCATTAATTGCTTCTTCTTCCGTTGTTGCTATAACAACACCTTTGCCCGCAGCCAAACCATCAGCCTTAATGACAATAGGAATTGATTTTGATTTTATGTATTCAATTGCAGGGGTAACTTCGGTGAAAACGTCATATTCGGCAGTTGGAATATTATGACGTTTTAGAAAATCTTTACTAAACGATTTAGAACCTTCAAGAATAGCGCCTGCTTGTGTTGGGCCAAAACAAGCAAGTTCAGCTTGTTGGAACTCATCAACAATACCTGCGACTAACGGTGCTTCTGGGCCAATGATAGTGAGATCGATATTTTCTTTTACTGCAAAGGTTTTCAATGCAGGAATATCTTCTGCACTGATTGCAATATTTTTTAGTTTATTTTCTGTTGCAGTACCCGCATTACCTGGCGCAACATATACGACTTCAACTTGATCAGACTGTGCTGCTTTCCAGGCAAGCGCATGTTCACGACCACCACCACCAACGACTAATACTTTCATTAATGTAAAAAGTGTCTAATTGAAGTGAACACCATTGCTATATCATGTTCATCTGCTGCTGCAATGACTTCTTCATCACGCATTGACCCGCCCGGCTGAATAACAGCTTTAATGCCAACTTCTGCTGCTGAATCAAGACCATCTCTAAAAGGAAAGAATGCATCCGACGCCATTACTGAGCCAGCAACCTCAAGGTTTTCATCCGCTGCTTTAATTGCTGCAATGCGAGCACTATAAACGCGACTCATTTGTCCTGCGCCTATGCCAATCGTTTGCTTGTTCTTTGCATAAATAATGGCATTAGATTTCACATACTTCACAACATGCCATGCAAAGACTAAATCATTAATCTCTTCTTCAGTTGGCACACGTTTGGTCACGACTTTTAAATCGTCTTTGGTAATCATGCCTCGATCATTATCTTGCACCAGCAAACCACCGCTAACACGTTTCATATTTAATTGTTGAATCGCAGCTTCACGTTTTCCCGCTTCTAATAAACGTACGCCTTTTTTACTGGCAATTATTTCAATACATTCTGGCGCAATACTTGGCGCAATAATCACTTCTACAAATTGCCGTTCAACAATAGCTTTAGCTGTTTCAACATCGAGTTCCTTATTAAATGCAATGATGCCACCAAATGCAGAAGTAGGATCAGTTGCATAAGCACGGTCGTAAGCTTCAAGAACCGAGTTACCTATTGCTACGCCACAAGGATTAGCATGTTTAACAATCACACAGGCTGTTTCTTCAAAGGACAAAACACATTCCAATGCAGCATCGGTATCATTAATATTATTGTAGGAAAGTTCTTTACCTTGAATTTGTTTCGCACTTGCTAATGTTCCAGCAGGTGGATTAGGTTCAACATAAAATGCGGCTGTCTGATGTGGATTTTCGCCGTAGCGAAGCTCCTGTTGTTTTTTAAACTGTGTCGAATACGTTAATGGAAAATCAACCGGCTCTTTTTCTTTATTCATCGCACCAAGATAATTTGAAACATTGGCATCATAATTTGCCGTATGAGCAAATACTTTTTGCGCTAAACGAAAACGTGTTTCATCACTTACACTTTGATTATTTTCTTTTAGTTCTTTTAGCACAACATCATAATCTTCTGTATCGACAATCACGGTAACAGAGGCATGATTCTTTGCAGAAGAGCGCAACATTGCCGGACCACCAATATCGATATTTTCAATCGCTTCTTCAAAGCTGCAATCTGGCTTACTAACGGTTTCTTCAAACGGATAAAGATTTACAACGACCAGATCAATTTCATCAATGCCATGTTGCTGCATGACTTCGTTATCTGTGCCCCGTCGACCTAATAAGCCTCCGTGAATTTTTGGATGTAAGGTTTTAACTCGACCATCCATCATTTCCGGGAAGCCGGTATAATCTGACACTTCGATTACATTTATATTATTTTCGGCTAATAATTTAGCAGTGCCACCTGTCGAAAGAATTTCAATACCAAATTCATTTATTCGTTTGCAGAATTCAACGATACCAGCTTTATCAGAAACGCTAACTAAAGCGCGTTTAACAATTGTCATTTAGAAGTCCTTATTAATCCAGGCCGTATTTTTTTAATCGATTACGTAATGTAACGCGATTCAAACCCAGCATTTGTGCTGCATGAGTGATATTGCCACGTGTATGTTTCATGACAACATCAAAGAATGGTTTTTCTACTTCTTCTAGAAAAAGAGCGTGTAAATCGGTAACTTCGTGTCCATCAAGATCATCGAAATATGCTTCCATTGCTCGCTGAACATTATCGGATAAACATTTTTCAGGGGATTCACCACGATCACTTGCAGTTTGCTTTCGAAGCTTAGTTTTATTCATGCTGCTATTGCCTGCTGTTCACTGAAATAATGTTTTAATGCTGACAATTGTTCGTTTGCAGATTCAATGCGGTTTATTTCTGAACGAAATAGATTCGCATTCTCCTGCTGTTTGCAATACCAAGCGATATGTTTACGTGCAATACGCACACCTTGATATTCGCCATAGAACTCATGCAAGTTAGTAATATGTTTAAGCAAAATTGTACCTGTTTCTTCAGATGTTGGTGTCGCTAACTTTTCACCTGTTTTGAGATAATGTTCAATTTCACGAAAAATCCACGGATTTCCTTGAGCTGCCCTTCCTATCATGATTCCATCCACATTATATGTTTCTAGTATTTTTGAAGCTGTTTCGGGCGTTGTTATATCACCGTTAGCAATAATTGGAATAGCCACTTTTGCCTTAATTTCTCCTGCAGTTTCGTGCTCTGCAACGCCATTAAAACCACATGCGCGAGTTCTACCGTGAACGGTCAACGCTTGAATTCCTGATAATTCGGCAATCTTTGCAATCTTAACTGCATTTTGATTTTCCTTATCCCATCCCGTTCTTATTTTTAAAGTGACGGGGACATCTACTGCACTGACTACGGAAGTTAGAATATCGGCCACTAACTGCTCATCTCTTAATAACGCTGATCCAGCCATGAGATTGCAAACCTTTTTAGCAGGGCAACCCATATTGATATCAATAATTTGAGCGCCATGCTCAACATTAAATTTAGCTGCCAATGCCATTTGCTCAGGTACTGCGCCTGCGATCTGGACTGTTCTCGGTTCGGCTTCACCTTCATGATTTAAACGAAGCTGTGTCTTGCGAGTATGAAATAAAGCTGGATTTGAGGTAACCATCTCAGAAATAACCAGACCTGCGCCCAGCTCACGACATAACAACCGGAAAGGTTGATCCGTAACGCCAGCCATTGGTGCCAACACCAAATTATTTTTAAGAGTATATGACCCTATTAACATGAATTCGCTTCGCTTGAATGGGTAAAACCAGATGTTTTCAGCTTATGATAACGGACTACTAAAACATGTAAAGCGGCTTCTTTTTAACGAATAAAATCAGTGACTTTACTGATCAGATTTTAAAGAAACCGGAATTCGAAACTAACAGCCCCAGCAGTTGGCCCACTCACTTCAAGCACAAAGTATACTGGTGAATCTATAGGCATTCCTTTACCGATATCAATACTGCTATCTAAATAATCATCTGGCACAAATTCTCGATGACCTAATAAAGAACCTGATGTATCAAACAAGGTAAGTTGTACACGCGGATAGGGCTGACGAACAGCTAGCTCATTTTTCATCGCAGCATTGACTAATAAAGTATCTTGATAGTCTGGATGCAAACGGACATCTCTATTAATCAATTTAATTGCACTTGCATCTTGTTGGCGAATTAATTGGCAATCAAATTTCTTACAAATTTGTTTTGCATAAGGCACTAACTCGGGATATTTCAATAAAACCTGATCCCTATTAAACCAGGCAAGCTGTATGATTATCACAAGTAGTGCTGCAATGCTGGCCGTAGTCCAAAATAATGGCAGGACACTACTCCAACGACTCTTTGCTGGCAGTTCCTCTTGCAGTAATTCTTCTGTTTCAGGGAAATGATAACGTGTTTCTAGAACAGGCTCTTTTTCTGGCTCTGTCTTTTTCTGTTCTGTTGATTCCTTCTTTATACTTGTTTTTATTTCTTCTACTGAAGGACGAATACCAATTTCATTAATTGCGGTTACCAGTTCCTGACCTGCATCTGTCTCAATATCAGTAATTGAAACATCATCTTCAAAATGTCCTGTTCCTGGTTCAGCAATTTCAGGGAGTTCAAATTCGGGTTCTTCTTCTAATTCGGATTCAAAAACAAGCTGATCATTAAGAATTTTTTCATTAGATAATGGTTCATCATGCAAACGATCCATCGCATTAAACTGTTCATGACAAAAACCACAGCGCACCTCTCCGGATGCAGCAGCAAGATGCTCGGCATAAATCTGAAATTGACGTGTGCAGCCAGGGCAAACTGTAAACATTAATGTCTAATCCCGTGAAGACGTGTCCACTCTTGATTAAAAACAGGTTCGTCCATATTAAAACAGGATTGATAAGCTTCCAAACATTCTTCTGCTTGCACATGGAGCAAACCGGATAAAACAATATCACTACTTGATTTTGTTAACGCCGAGAATTCTTCAATCAAGCCCTTCAATGGATTCATTAAGATATTAGCCACTAAAATATCCGCTACCGGAAGAGAGGCATTATCAACAAGATTAATACTTATCTTTTCAGATAATTTATTTCGAATAATATTTTCGTTTGCTGCTTGTATTGCCTGTTCATCGATATCGACGGCATAAACATGTTTTGCACCTAACAACGCTGCGATCATAGCTAAAATACCCGAGCCACAACCATAATCAATAACAACTTTATCGGCGATCTCATTCTCAGCAAGCCATTCAATACAGAGTGAAGTCGTTGGATGTGTGCCCGTACCAAAAGCCAAACCGGGGTCAAGAATAAGTGTAGGAAGATTATGATCTGGTGGCTCACACCAACTTGGGCAAATACAAACTCGATCTGAAAAGATAAGTGGTTGGTGTGCCGCCTTAAATTCACCTACCCAGTCTTTATCTTTTATTAATTCAATTTTATGGCTAAAGATATTCTCTGCGCCAATTCGATCACGTAAACATACCAACATAATATCGAGATCGGAGTCAGGATGAAGCAGTGCAGTAAGGCGAGTTTTATCCCAAAGCTGTTTTTTTTCTTTATGGTTATCCGCTAACCCCTGATCGACTAAATCAAAGATAGGTTCTTCACTTGAAGCGGTTAAAGAAACTGATAACGCGCCAAATTGTTCGAGTAAATCTGATAGCTCTTCGGCTTGAGCTTGCTGGGTTTCAAGTTCAAGTTGAAGCCAGCTCATTACTTTATTCCTAATTTAGCCTCCAAGTAATGGATGTCCGTTCCACCAGCCATAAAGGAAGTATCTTGAACGAGCTTTTGGTGTAATGGAATATTTGTTTTAATGCCATCGATCACAATTTCAGATAAGGCCATCGACAAGCGCGTTAGCGCAAGCTCTCTTGTTTCTGCATGTGCGATTAATTTACCAATCATTGAATCGTAATGAGGCGGTACTTTATAGCCTTGATAAACATGCGTATCGACTCGAATGCCAAAACCTCCAGGAGGATGATAATGTTCAATCGTTCCGGGTGAAGGCATAAATGTTTCAGGATCTTCTGCATTGATACGACATTCAATTGCATGACCAGTAATTTTTATATCTTCTTGTTTGTAGCTTAACGGTAAACCGCTAGCGATTCGTAATTGTTCCTTAACAATATCAACACCCGTAATCATTTCAGTCACCGGATGCTCAACCTGAACACGTGTATTCATTTCAATGAAATAAAATTCATCGTCTTCATAAAGAAATTCAAATGTGCCGGCACCGCGATATGAAATAGCCTTACATGCTTCAACACAGCGTTCACCAATTTGTTTTCTGGTTTCTTCCGTTAATCCGGGAGCAGGCGCTTCTTCGATTACCTTTTGGTGACGTCGTTGCATAGAACAATCACGCTCACCCAAATAAATAACATTACCATGTTCATCGGCAAGTATTTGTATTTCTACATGGCGTGGATGTTCAAGAAATTTCTCCATATAGATCATGTCATTGCCAAATGTAATACCTGCTTCAGATCGAGTTAGTGCAACTGACTTCAGCAAGTTAGCTTCGCTATGAACGACGCGCATACCACGGCCGCCACCACCACCGGAGGCTTTAATAATGATCGGGTAACCAATTCTTTTCGCTGTCTTCTTTAATACTTCAGGATCCTCGCCTAACGGCCCGTCCGAGCCTGGCACACAAGGAATACCCGCTTTTTTCATTGCGTTAATGGCTGATACTTTATCACCCATTAAACGAATCGTTTCTGCTTTAGGCCCGATAAAAACAAAACCACTCTGTTCTACACGTTCAGCAAAATCAGCATTCTCGGAAAGAAAACCATAACCAGGATGAATACCAACAGCATCAGTGACTTCTGCCGCGCTAATCACTGCTGGTATATTTAAGTAACTATCTGTTGATGATGCGGGACCAATACAAACAGATTCATCGGAAAGGAAAACGTGTTTTAAATCGCGATCAGCTTCTGAATATGCAGCCACGGTTTTAATGCCAAGTTCTCTACATGCTCGCAATATTCGAAGAGCAATCTCACCTCGGTTTGCAATAACAACTTTATCTAACATGAATAAAAATACTCTATAAAATTCTGTTTACGAATCAACGTTTAATTTAACGCTGTCTTTATTATTTGAAATTTATCTGAAAAATATTTTCTCTACGATATTTCAATAACAAATAAAGGCTGCCCGTACTCGACGGCTTCACCATTTTCTACTAATACGCGCAGTAACTTACCGTCGATATCGGCTTCGATTTGATTCATTATTTTCATTGCTTCAATAATACAAATGACTTCGCCAGATTTAACTGCTTCCCCTTTACCAATGAACGCAGGCTCTTCTGGTGAGGGGGAACTATAGAAAATACCAACCATTGGAGAATTTATGACGTGTCCTTCACCTGAGTAATCATTACTGGGAGTATTATCTGCAACTGCTAAATGCGCTTTAACTGGTTCACTTGGCGGAGCAACAGGAGCAGCCGGCTGAGGAACACTGTGCGTTGCTTGAGGAGCAACAAGCGTTGAACCACGACTAATGCGTACTGATTCTTCGCCTTCATGAATTTCAATTTCAGCTATACCTGACTCTTCAAGTAGTTCGATTAATTTTTTTACTTTTCTTATATCCATACCACTAATTTCACTTTAATTATATTTTTAAATGGTGCTCTGCGCCTAACAGAGCAAGTTCATAACCATACGCACCCAATCCACTGACAACTGCGACAGCGATATCGGATAAGTAAGAATGTTTTCTAAATTCTTCTCGTGAAAATACATTTGATAAATGTACTTCTATGAAAGGCAAATCTGTTCCTAACATTGCATCACGTAATGCAATGCTAGTATGGGTAAATGCACCTGGATTGATCAGAATAAAATCTACCGCCGATTTTTTGGCAGCATGTATTTGATCAACCAATTCATGTTCAGCATTGCTTTGAAAAGTTGATAACTCATGGCCCAGATCTTTAGCAGCGGCAACGAGTTTTGCATCTATTTCAGCTAGCGTTGTCGTACCATAAACTTCCGGTTCACGTTCCCCCAGTAGATTTAAATTTGGACCATTAAGTACTAAGAACTTCAAGATATTCCCCTAAGATCGAAGGTTTTCATAGGAAAACCTTCAAAATTCACGTTTTTATTGTTTTCAGCGATATTAGCTGCTGTTTTAAGGATGTTAGCAGTATTTTACTGGAAATACGAATCAGAATTTTGTTCTGAATATCTCAGTTAAAGAAGCGGTTTAATGGCTAATTCTGCTTCAGATTTTGATAATGGGCCGCGCCGGGTAAAGGAAATGACCCCGTCACGATTTATAATGACAGTGTATGGTAAAGCGCCGATATTATTTCCTAACTTGTTTGCGAGTTTGATAACGTCATCCGTACCAACCAAAGAAGGATAGTTAACATCAAACTCGATAATAAAATCACGGATCTCTTCTGCTTCCTGCAATGCAATTCCAATAAACTGTAACCCATCATTCGAATATTGTTCCTGCAATTCTATAAAAGCAGGAATTTCTTCGCGGCATGGTGGGCACCATGTTGCCCAAAAATTTATTACGATGACTTTACCTTGCCATTCAGACAGATTTCGTTGCTCACCATCTACATCAGATAAACTAAAATCATCAACCTTGGTGTTTATCACATTTTCTGGAGTCATTGAGTTTTCAGCAACGACCTCTTGTACAGAATTATCTTCTGTTTTTTGATGTTGTTGTAATTGATAACCGGCTAGACCTGAAATAATAGCAAGTACGCCACCAATCGCTAATATCTGCCACCGCTTCATATAGTCTTACTCAAAGACAGTACTTGGTTTACATGCTCAACAAATGATTGTGCTTTAACAAAACCAACTAAGCGATGTGATTTTATTTCACCTAAATCTTTTTCAAAAAATAATATCGCCGGCGGACCGAATAAATCGAACTTTTTTAAAAATGCTTTATCGTCATCGTTATTTTTTGTCACATCAACTTTTAATAACGTCACTTGTTGTAGCGTTTTTTGTACTACCGGATCAGAAAATGTATATGTTTCCATTTCATGGCAAACAACGCACCAGTCTGCGTAAAAATCTAACATCACTGATTTACCTTCTGCCTTAGCTTGTTTCAATTCATTTTCTAGTTCATCAAGATTAGAAATCATTTTGAATGAAAGTGTTTCTTCAGATACAACGCTAGTTTGTTTGTTAAACGGTTGTAATAGCGTTCCTGTTCCATGCGTAGCAGCGACGACAAGCATAATGCCGTATACCAACATCACAATGCCTAGCCCTTTAAATAGACGCTGCCAAGCTGTACTTATAGGCTCAAGTCGATCTAGTGCACCCATAAAAATAGCGGTAGTAATAAGTAATGCCGCCCATAGGATTAAAATTATTGATGCCGGTAAAACTCTTTCCAAAAACCAGATTGCAACGCCTAGCATAATTACGCCGAAAACATGTTTAATATTTTCCATCCACATGCCTGCTCTCGGTAACAGTTCGCCAGAAGTTGCGCCAACAATTAATAATGGAATACCAAAACCAAGACCCATTGCAAACAAAGCAAGACCGCCTAACAAAGCATCACCTGTTTGACTTATATAAAGAAGTGCACCGGCTAAAGGTGGCGCAACACAAGGCCCAACGATGATGGCCGATAAGACACCCATAATCGCAGCACCTTTTAAAGTACCGTGATGAGATTGGTCATGGCTAGCCGATAATTTACTTTGCCAACTTGCAGGTAGATGCAATTTATAAAAACCAAACATGGATAGAGCCAGCAACACAAAAATACCACTGAAAAAAATCAAAACCCAAATATTTTGCGAAGCAGCTTGTAAATTAATACTAAAGATGCCGGCGAATATACCTAAGACAGAATATGTTAATGCCATAGCAATGACATAACTTATAGAGAGCATCATTGCTCTTGTTCGTGTGATTCTTTCGCCTTCGCCAACAATAATTCCAGAAAGAATCGGTATCATAGGAAAAACACACGGTGTTAATGCCAAGAGGAAACCAAAACCAAAAAATGAAAGAATATTAATTAATAAACTTTTATCTTTTAACTTTTGCGTTATTGAATCCTGTTCGGATATTAATAGAGCCGGATTTTGCTCCGATGCTTCATTAATTATTTCAAGCGAGTCAAATGAAGCAGGAACTGAAACAGTTAAGGTTTTTCTTATCGGCGGATAACAAACTGAGTCTTCTTTACAACCCTGATAAGCGACGTTGAGATTAAATTCTTTTTTATTTGCATCAGTAATCTGAAAAGGAATCGATACATGATTCTGTCCATAATAAACTTCGACTTGCCCAAAGGCGGGATCCTCTTTCGATTTGCCTTTAGGAAACTGATAAGCGCCTAATCTGACATCGGGATCAGTTGAATCAGTCGAAAATTTATTTTTATAAAGATAATAACCTGATTCTATTTCCCAATTAAGAACCAGTTGTTTGTTTGAATCAATATCTGCAACAATACGAAAGGCAATTTCCGGATCCAGTATTTCAGAGGGATCATTTGACGAAAAAAGATCGTTTAATCGACTACCTAACTCACCTGCATTGATTGAGAGAGAAAAGAATAAGGCATAAAGGAATAAAGTATTTCTAACAAAATTCATGATTTATTGGAATTTTTTGTAATCCAGTCTAAGTAGCCACTAAGGCCTGTCTCTATAGGGACAGCAATAATTTCTGGAAGTTCGTAAGGGTGAATCTTTTTAATTTTTGCCTCTAAAGCATTATAGCAATCCAGCGTAGTCTTAATTACCAGCATATGCTCATTTGCGGTATCCACCTTACCAACCCAACTAAAAAAGGATTGCACTCCGGGCACAACATTAACACATGCAGCTAACTTATCAGTCACCAGATCCTGTGCAATTTTCTTGGCCGAGATAGAACCCGGACAAGTCGTCAGTACCAAAATATGTTTTACGTCATCGCTCATGAATATAGTGTGCTTATATTATTAATATGGCTTGTATATTAGTATTTTGCCCATACATCAATAATAATGCCACCTTTGACAAGTCAAAATCATCTTTGAGGTTATATTTTTGTTTAGAATATTATTCATCCTATTTTTAACTGTCCCCTTAATCGAAATAACCATCTTGATCCAGATCGGTCAAATGTTTGGTATCGGCTATACAATTGCTCTGGTTATTGGCACCGCCGCATTAGGCGCCGCACTGTTTCGCCATCAAGGTCTATCAACTCTTGCCAAAGTACAAATGAGCATGAATCAAGGCGATTTACCTGCTACTGAATTAATCGAAGGCTTAATGTTATTGATCGCTGGCGCACTATTATTAACGCCTGGTTTTTTTACCGACGTGTTTGGTTTTCTGGCTTTAATTCCTGCATTACGAAAACGAATCGCAGAAACCTTATTAATAAACTTTATTCAATCTCATATAAATGTCAGACAAACTGAGTCCGGCAATATTATCGAAGCTGAGCATTGGGAATCATCTGATCCTAAATAGATAACCGTGAACTCGGAACAACGTTCTAATATTATCTCTAAATTAACCGATGTCATTAATGATGATCGCATTGCACTATTAGAAGAAGTCCTAAACCAACGTACTCGTTATCTTACCGTAGTACTTGATGATATCTATCAACCTCAAAACGCCAGCGCCGTTATACGATCCAGTGAATGCCTCGGCATACAAAATATTCATATCATAGAAGATAGAAACAAACACAAAACCAATCGTGATGTCGTCAAAGGCTCAGCAAAATGGATCAACTTACAACGCTACGAAAATAAAAGTGGACGTATTGAATGTATAGAAAAATTAAAACAACAAAATTATAAAATTGCTGCGATGACACTAAGTGAAGAGAGCATACCTCTTGAAGAGCTTCCCATTAACGAAAAACTTGGCCTCTGCTTTGGCAGCGAAGATACAGGCTTAAATAAAGAGATCGAAAACGAAGCTGACTATAAAGTACAGATACCTATCACTGGATTCACCCAAAGCTACAATGTCTCCGTCAGCGCTGGCATCAGCCTTTATTATTTAATGAATAAAATAAAAAATACAATGCAAAACTGGACTCTCACAAAAGAAGAAAAAGAAACACTACTGCTCGACTGGTTGAGCAAATCGACACCAACTGGAAAGATATTATTAGATAAATATAAGGGAGAGTCTGAAAATAATTAGATGTATGCTTTTAGCTGCCATTAACAGTCATTATTTAAATCATTTTTAATTATAATTAAATAGTGAAACTAAATGCTCAAGTTAAGGCAATGGCATACAGGACTTCAATTCTCCTTGAACAGATTAACTTCGTCATAGTTCAAGGAAGATATAGATAACATTAAATTCAGACTGTACCTGTGTTTTAAAATTGAATTTTTTTACCAGA
>JAJFKK010000145.1 GCA_021773245.1 Gammaproteobacteria bacterium
TGTTGCCGGCCACGTAGGGACGTAGGTATTTGACCGGCCTCAGGCTCGCCGGCCAGCCAGAGAAACGGCGGCCCCGGCATCAACCGGGACCGCCGCGAGATGGTCTGCAGAGTTCAGCGTGGCTTGGGCTTGCGAGGCTTCCGGGGCTTCCTCTTCGGCTTGGCCTTCTGGGCGAGCTCGGACTCACGGAGCCGGTAGCTCTTGCCCTCGATGTGGATGACGTCGGCGTGATGGACGACGCGGTCGACGAGCGCGGTGGCGCACGCGGCGCCGGGGAAGATGGAGGTCCATTCGCTGAAGGACTTGTTGGTGGTGAGGATCAGCGACTTGCTCTCGTAGCGCTTGGAGACGAGCTGGAAGAGAAGGTCGGCGGCGCGCTGCTCGTAGTCGAGGTATCCGATCTCATCGATGCAAAGACATGAGAACCGGCTGTAGTGCTTCATCTTCCGGTCGAGGGCCCGGGCGGACTCCTGGCCGGCGAGGTCGAGCAGAAGGTCGGCGGCAGTGACGAAGAGGGCGGAGTGACCGGCGAGCACGGCGTTGTGAATGATGTTCTTGGCGATCATGGTCTTGCCGAGGCCCTGGGCTCCGACCAGCACGATGTTGTGACCGTTCTTCATGAAGCCGAGGTCGAGAGCAGCGTGGATGCCGTCAGCGGCGATCGACGACGGCCAGTCCCAGTCGAAGTCAGCCATGGCTTTGAAGCGACCGAGTTTGCTGATGCGCATTCGGCGCTCGACGCTGCGGCGTGCGCGCTCGCGGAGTTCGAGTTCGACGACATGCTCGATGAGCTGAGTCGGGCTCCATCGCTTCTTCGTCGAGGCTGCGATGATGTCGTCGAGGCCCTCGGCCAGGGCGTAGAAACCGAGAGCGCGCAGCTGAGTGTAGAGGTCATCGCTGCTCACGAGCCCTGCTCCTCGTCGAAGGCGCCGGCATCGTCGTCGTCGTGACCGAGGCGGTCGTAGTCGGTCATGTCGTGGGGCACGACGATGACGTCCTTGTCGCGTACGTGGTCCGGCAGGGGCACGGCCAGCGGCACCGGCCTTCCCGCCTGCCGGCTCTGTTGCTCGAGCAGGTAGGTGATCGAGCCGACCGCGGGCGCTCCCTTCTCCAAGGCCTCGGCCATCGCGGCGTCGAGAGCGTCAGCCCCGTACCGCTCGAGGAGTCTGTTGAGACTGGCGGTGCGCTGTCGAAGTGGCTCGCCGCGACGGGCGAGGTCGTCGAGCAGCGCGTCGGCGTGGCTGCACAGAGCGCGAAGCCGATCTCGACCACGCAGCTCGTGGGCTCGACGCTTCTGCGCGACGAGCTTGTCGATGTGAGACGGCTCCTCGATGACGCAGCGCTTGTCGAAGGTGCGCGGGTGCTCCGCGACGAGCTCGGCGCCGTCGAAGACGCGCACGCGATCACTGTCGGCCCGAAGGGTCAGCGGCTTGCGGACGAGGGTGTGGGGGATCGAGTAGTCGTTGCAGTCGAAGCGGAGGTAGGGCTGCTTGCCGCTGCGCAGAGTCTCGACCCGCTCGGTGTTCGGCGGGTGTTCGGGCAGGGGCAAGAGCCTTGGACGCTCGAGCTCGTGATGCTCGGCGACGGTGCGTCGCTCAGGGTCGACCGGATGTACTCGCTGACGTGGTCGCTTCTGCATCCATTTGGCGAGCTGACGGTTCAGGTCATCGACATCGACGAAGTCGCGGGCCTCGAAGAAGGACTCGCGCAGGTACCGGATGAACCGCTCCACGTTGCCCTTCTCGTTGCCTCGCCGAGGCGCGCAGGGTCGTGGCACGAAGCGGTAGTGGCCGGCGAACTCGAGGAGCTCGGGGTGGAACTCGATGTGGTCTCCGACGCGGGAGAGCACGGCGCTCTTGAGGTTGTCGTAGAGGATCTGCCGCGGCGCGCCGCCGAGCTCGGCGAAGGCCTCCACGTGGCAACGAAGGAACGTGTCCATCTGCTCGTTCAAAGTGAACTTGGCGAACGCCTCGCGGCTCCACGGCAGCACCATCACGAAGCACGACAGCTTGCGCTCGCCGCCGACGACGTCGACTGTACCGAACTTGCCCCAGTCCATCTGACCCTGCTCGCCAGGCATGGTCTCGAGCCGGAGGAAGGCCTCGGGCGCTGGCCTGGGTCGAAGCTCGGCGGCACACCGGCGGATGTGCCGCTCGCTGCCCTCGAAACCTCGCGGAACCAACATGTCGTAGAGCCTCGTCGAGCGAAGCCGAGGAAACTGCTTCAACGTCTCTTCGATGAACGGCCTGTAAGGGTCGAGAAGGCTCGCCTTGGCCTTTGCTTTGGCCTTCGCCGCCGGACCTCGCGACACGAAGTTGTCGGTGCCGACGGCGGCCTTGACCGTGTCGGCGTGCAGGCCGAGCTCGGTGGCGATGGTGCCGACCTTCCAGTGCTCGGCGTAGAAGAGGGAGAGGATCTTCGTCCGCTGCTCGCTCGTGATGGTCATCGCCCACCTCCGAGCGCTTCGGTGATGCGAATCGCGGCGAGGTCGCAGAAGCCCTCGACCTCCGGGACGAGGTCATCGAAGAAGCTCAGTTGTTGGCGCGCCGCGGGCTCAGCGCCCGCGAGACCGAGGGTGTAGAGGGCGCCTCCGAGGTCCATCCCGACCGCATCCCAGAAACGCTTCGCGTACGTACCGTGCTCGGCATCCGCAGAAATGACACCGCGCACCGGCGCCCCCTCCCACAAAGCAATTGCTTCCATCAGCCACTGCGCCGCTCGGGGGTGCGACGGCCCCGGACTGAGCCTCGCCTTGAGCAGAATCTGCTCCCCGCTCGTCACCATCACGCGCGTCGCCGTCGGGCCCGGAGACCACACTATCCAAGGTCGATTCATCGTCTTGCTCCTCGAGCGCGATGGTCGACGACGACGATTCGCCGGAGGCCTCGCGCACCAAGGGCACGCTCGTCGATGGGAGCAACTTTCTGAGACGGCTATCCGTCACAAATCGTCGCGCCCGATGCGCTCGCATCCGGTCCCGGTGGTCCAGTTGCCCCTCCTCGCTCTGCTGGTGACGCGCGTTCGCCGCTCGCCTCTGCTGCCGCTGACGCCTCTGCTGACAGTCCGCAAGTTCGCCTGGGCAACAGACCTGGCCTCGGTCGCAGGGGCCGCAGATGTAGACTAAGGCGACGCACCAGGCGCACTGAAAAACCCGGGCCGAATCCCTCTCGACGTCCTGCACGAGGCCTCCCGCCTGTAGCGCGAACTTGCCTCCCAACTGCGTGCGTGAGAAGGACGAGTAGCGCGCGTCGACCCATGCCCTGGTTACTGCCAGAGGCGTCGGCCGTGCTGAGGCTCGGAGCTACTAACTCCGGGCCTCCTCTATTTCTGCAGGACGACGCTACGCGGGGATCCGCATCACGTCAGGAAATCTGAGGCCGGTCAGATTCCTACGTTCTTGGATGGCCATCGACACTGCAGCGCCTGCTCGATCCGTCGCTTCAGCAAGTCGTGCCCCTTCTCAACGATCCCATTCTGGTTCGACTTGCCTGGTCGTATTCGCGCTGGGTCGATCCCGTAGTGCTCGAGCACCGCCTTGTACCGCTTGTTGAACGCGCGTCCGCCCGCCCTCTTCAGCTCATGCGTGGCCGCCGAGAGGTTGTCGGTCCGAACACGCACGGGGCTTCCGCCGAGCTCCCACAGCGCTCCCTGGATTCCACCGACCAAGGCCTCGAAGGTCTCGCTGAACGCGACCGTCGCCCACGTCCATCCGCTGAACGCCAGCCGGAACACGAAGAGCAGGTGCACGTACGCCGTCCCGCCGATCGTGACGCCCAGCGAGTTGGCCTCGGTGAAGTCGACGTTGCCCTGAGCGCCAGGCTGATGCTCCTGCTCGAAGAAGACCTCCCGGGCGGGGCCATGCAGCGCCCGCCAGTCTCGAAAGCGCCGCTGCAGAGTTCGCAACTGCCCCTCCTCGACCTTGTCCGGGTATCGCACCGCCAGCTCCTCCAGCACCGCCTTCGCCTCCAACTTCCGCGCGGTGTCCGCTTCCAGAAGTGGAACGACGTCCGATTCCCAAATCTCCTCAAACGGATCCTGACGCGTTCGCCAGGCCCTCGACTTCTTCGTAGCCGACGGCATTGGCCCGTCTTGCCACTGTCGTGCTGTGCGCACACTCATCCCTGCGGCGGCAGCGGCTGCCTCCTGCTTCATGCCTTGCATCTGCTTCTTCCTCAGCAGCCTGACTTGCTCGTCCGTGACCACGCCGCCTCCTTGGGGGGCGTAGCCTCAGCGATCAGGCTCGCTTGCGGCACCGGCAAGAATAGTTGTCGTTCACCGGCAGAAGTAATTGTCGCTCATCACACGGGCTCTTGTGTGAATGGGACGAGCTCCGGGCGAGCGTGAAGCTCATGAACCTCTGGCCAAGTGCAGACCTGGACACGCTCTTCGAATGGTCCGACGCTGAACTCGGCGCTAGCGATGGCTACGTCCGAGGCACGGACACGTATCCCCACGAGGTCGTTGACCTCGGCGCGCTCCAGTTCGTGGTTCACGGAGCCGCGATCGAGTTGCTGCTCGGAAGCAGACTGTCCGAGCCGCCGGTCTTCGTGGAGCTCTTCGCCCATCTGGAGAAGGGCCGATGGCTCGCCGGTGGAAGCGAGGATGGACGCCTCAGGGTCTGGGCCGAGGTCACCCG
>JAJFKK010000146.1 GCA_021773245.1 Gammaproteobacteria bacterium
GCTATTTGGCATGATCTCGGAAATGGATATTAATGCCGTGTTGGCTACAGAAGTTAGTCCACATTGTCGTACAGCGATTCGTGAAGCAAATATGGCTCGACGAATTATGTTTGCTGCCAAGAAAGACAGTAGTTTACCTAAAGGTCTAGATAGTTCTTTGCTTGGGATGCATGCGCGTAAACCTTTTCCTTATAATGCAGAAGAAATTAATGGTTTTTATCAAGAGGTAAAAGATCCCAGTTATCGGATACAAGTGAGTGAAGAGGGAATTCACGTTTATAATCGTGATGGAATACATTCAAGCCCGAATCCATTCGAATTATTTCCGAACTTGGAACCTTTACAAGATGATGCACCACATGCATTTTATGTCGGTGTTGAATTAGGCAAGGCACAGATTGCTTGGCAATTAGGTAAACCCTATATGCAGGATGAAGAATTGGACTGGGGTGTGTGTGTTAATAGCAAGACAGAAGAAGAAAAAGATCAGGATTCGCGTGCAGCTCACGCCATGAAAGAATTACGAAAAGAGTCTGTAGAAAATAAGGCAGAATATAAGACAGAAGGTAGTACACTTAAGGCAAGTCGAGAACGAAAAAAAAATAAACCTAGAAACCGTAGTTGACCTGCAAAATAAGACAATGAACTATAAATTAATAAATTATAATGTTTTAACAACTTACTCTCTTCGAAGATATACAGAAAAGAGTCTATTGAATGCTTATACATTTGATTGCACATTTTTTAGACTCACTTGCTTGACAGCAAAAGCCTTACGTAGAATAACTATGTGCGCCTTTTTAGTCGGCGCAATTGAGCCTAAAAAATGCACACTCAAACGTATCCAACCACGGTTTCTAGGTTAAATGATTCAGGAAATAATAGTTACAACACAGAATCAAGATGGCACGACGCATATCGCGCCGATGGGTATTCGTGAGGAAAATGGCTTAGTTATCATTGCGCCATTTAAACCCTCCTCAACATTAGAAAATATCCAAAGAAATAAATCGGCAGTGGTTAATCGAATTGATGACGTGCGAATTTTTGCAGGCTGTTTAACAGGTCGTAAAGATTGGTCATTAGTACCAACAGAACAAATATCCGGACATCGTTTAGAAGCAGCATTAAGTCATTTAGAACTTGAACTGGAATCATTTGAGGATGATGAATTGCGTCCCCGGTTTTATTTAAAACCCGTTGTAGAAATAACGCATTCGGCTTTCAAAGGCTTTAATCGAGCACAATCGGCAGTATTAGAAGCAGCAATTCTTGTTAGTCGTTTAAAAATGTTGTCAGAAGAAAAGGTTGAGCAAGAATTAGAATATTTAACCATAGCAATCGAAAAAACAGCAGGTGAAAATGAAAAGATCGCCTGGCAATGGTTAATGGATAAAATTGAAACCTTTCAACAAGAAAATAGTAAGAGTGAAACAGCATGACAGGAATGTTAGCCAGTATTAATTCAATCGCCGAAGCTAAAAGCATTCTTGATTCAGGTGTCGATATTATTGATATTAAAAATCCTCATGAAGGTGCACTCGGCGCACTTGGGATAGATGCAGTTGAAGCTATAGTTAATGTTGTTAATGGAGAAATTCTCACCAGTGCTACAATTGGTGATATTAAATCAGACGATCCAAAACTTTTAGACACTATTATAGCTATGTCCGGAACTGGCGTAGATTATGTGAAAGTGGGTTTATTTGATAATCAACCCTCAGAATATTTTGTTCAGACTATTACCGAAGCAGTAAACAAAGGAATTAAATTAGTTATTGTCATGTTTGCTGAGAATTATAAGTGTAAAGAATCAATCGAACCACTACTGAATAGTGGCATAGTTGGCATTATGTTGGATACAAAAGATAAGAGAAGCAAAAATCTCTGCGCTCTTTTAAATAATTATGAATTAAAAGAATTTATAGAAACTGCAAAAGCGTCTGGTTTATTAACAGGGTTGGCGGGTTCTTTAAAGTTTGATGATATTCAAGCATTACTAACATTAAAACCGGATTACCTTGGTTTTCGAGGCGCTCTTTGTTCTGAAAGCGACAGAGTTAAATCAATCAATAAAGCACAAGTAAATAAAATAAGAACACAGATTCCGTTTTCAAAATTCAGTGACTTTCAAAACACTCCGTTAAAAGAAGCAATCATTTAGGATAATTATCATGGCTCAATGGCGTAAAGAAGGTAAAGACGAAACCTATACAGAAGAAGAAATTGAAGCGCGACTTAAAGACGAATTGCCTAACTGGTATTACGAAGGTGGTTGGATTAGACGCAAATATAAAACCAGTGGTTGGAAATCAACCTTAATGGTAGTGAACACCGTAGGGCATCTTGCTGAAGCCGCATGGCATCATCCCGATCTAACTGTGTCGTACGCTTTCGTTATAGTTAAATTAATGAATCATGCTGCTAAAGGTGTTACAGACAAAGATTTTGAATTAGCTAAAAAGATGGAAGAAGTTATTCAATGGCAACCTGCAGCAGCAGAAGGAAGTGCTTTGGATGGAACGCCTGAAGACCCACGTTTTAAATATATTAAATACGATTAATCTCTTGTCCAAGTTCCAGACTTACCACCTGATTTTTCTAATAATTGGATATTGGAAATTACCATACCTCGGTCAACGGCTTTACACATATCATAGATGGTTAATAACGTTACTTGAACAGCGGTAAGGGCTTCCATCTCGACACCTGTTTTTCCATCGGTTTCTGCCCTGCATTGACAATAAACTGAAGAATTATCTTCATCGATATTCAACTCAATATTGATATGCGTTAGCGAAATAGGGTGACATAGCGGAATGATTTCAGATGTTTTCTTTGCGCCCATAATGCCTGCAGTACGTGCAATCCCTAAGACATCGCCTTTTTTATGGCCGCCTTCTTTAATTAACGACAAAGTTTCTGCTTCCATGCTGATAGAGCCACTCGCTATAGCAATACGGTGTGTTACCGACTTATCGCCAATATCGACCATATGAACAGCACCTTCTTCGTTAAAATGCGTTAATTTAGACATACAAACTCATCTCTTTGATATAATCCTTACATATTACTTAATAACAGGGTTTAGTTAAACACATGCAAGTATCCGTTAAATATTTTGCCAGTTTACGTGAATTAATGGGCGAAGCCAGTTCAGTAATCGATTTAGAAGAAAGTGTTTCTGTTAGTGAATTATGGCAATCAATCCTTGATAGTAAGGACGTGAAGTTTGATAACGTCATGATGGCAGTCAATATGGAGTATGTTAAGTCAGAGCATCAACTTAAGTCTGGGGACGAGGTAGCTTTTTTCCCACCGGTTACCGGAGGTTAATATAACATGTTGATCGAAATTCGAAAGAAGCCATTTAATGCCTACGCAGAAATGCAATATTATCTGGATAGTCTGGTTATTGATGGAAAATACGGAGCTACAGCAAACTTTGTAGGAACTATGCGAGATTTTAACGAAGATAAAAAAGTAACCTATATGACGTTAGAGCATTACCCCGGTATGACGGAAAAACATCTCAATGCAATAGCCAAGGAAGCAATTGAAAAGTGGCAATTATTAGATGTGTTGATTTTGCATAGAATAGGAAAAGTTAAAATTACTGAAGATATTGTATTAGTTGCCTGTTGGTCAGCACATCGAAAAGAAGCCTTTGAAAGTTGTCGAATGATTATGGAACAGCTTAAATCCAGTGCACCTTTCTGGAAAAAAGAAGAAACAGGCTCTGGCGCAAAATGGGTTGAGAAGAACACTCCGGGATTTTAATTTAAATGTCTTTATACCCATGATACTTGGAAATGCGTGTTTTAGAGTTTGTTCATTTTTGTTCATGGCAAGGCGCGACGATGCCGCATGGTCATTCCCTGCAAAGAGGAGCAACGCCGCCATGGATGAAAAGGGGCGAGCTATAAATAGGCATTTCCAAGTATCATGGGTATGAATAAAAACCCTGATTTTTTAATCATCGGGGCCGGTATCGTCGGCCTTACTATTGCGCTTGAATTAAAAAAACAATTCCCTGATTCAACTATCACGATTCTTGAGAAAGAATCTCACCCCGGTATTCATGCTAGCGGACGAAATAGTGGTGTGCTGCATGCGGGTTTTTACTACACAGCCGATTCATTAAAAGCAAAGCTTTGTCGTGACGGTAACTTCGCATGGAGAAAATATTGTGAAGAATATGATTTAACAATTAATCATTGTGGGAAATTAGTCATAGCTCGAAATGAAGAAGAATTGAAAGGACTGGATGAATTATATAAGCG
>JAJFKK010000147.1 GCA_021773245.1 Gammaproteobacteria bacterium
GTCTTAAATTCCATTAATAAATGAAAGTGTGTTTAGTGATTTCATTAAAATCAATCACTTATAAAAATAGGTTTAAAACATATGGAATCTTTATGCTTGTAACCTGTTTATTTTACTAGTATGGGGTGACCGAATGTTTACGCATAAAATGCACTAGGTTTTTGTATTTCTTTGTTTTCATTTACCATTTTATTTAGTTCAGAGTAAATATTTCTTACCGTTGCGATGGCACTTAAGTCGTTTGCTATTGAATGGTTGGAATTATTGTTTCCTTTGAGCCATTTTTTCCATTTATTTAATTTTTCTTGATCCATATTTTTTGCTATTTTTATGAAGCAAATCCCAAAAGGTGTCGAAGCCCATTGTAGAGTAACATCAGAGTTACAATTAACAAGCCGCATCCCCTACCGAGTCAGGGTGATCGCATTAAAACTAACAATGCACTAATATACAATATGTTACGCTATTAAACGTTTTCTTGTTAAACGCCGCAACTGACTGAATTTAAATTGTAATAAATTTTTAATGCGATTGCCCTGCCTACCGTGTCAACCCTGCATACAACACCGGCAATTTCTCCGGCAGCCGTTCCACATGATCCACCACCATATAATTCCGTTCTCCAAAAATCCGTGAAACATATTGATCTGCACGTGGATCTAAGCTCATACAAAAAGTAATAACGCCCGAACGTGCCGCTTCTTCCACCGCTTTTTTCGTATCATGACGTAAATACTGCGGGTCACGCACATCAATGTCTGCCGGCTCTCCGTCGGTGATTACTAGCATTAATTTTTTGGCAGATTTTTGTAATTTTAGATAATGTGCCGCGTGACGTATAGCTGATCCCATGCGGGTGGAGAGTTGTCCCGTCATACCGGCTAATTTTGCTTTAGGGATTTCGTTGTAAGGTTGATCAAAGTCTTTGTAGCGATAATATTCTACGTCGTGGCGGCCATCGGAGCAGAAGCCGTGGATAGCGAAAGGGTCGCCCACTTTGTCGATGGCGTTGGCTAGCAATACCGTGGCTTCACGGGTTAAGTCGAGCACGGTAAATTCTTGTCCGGCGACTTTGTCGTTGGTGGATTCGGAGAGGTCGAGTAATACCATGACCGAGATGTCACGAATCTTTCGCACCGAGCGCATCATGATGCGTGGGTCGGGTTGCATGCCCATGCGCATTTCTATCATCGAGCGAATCGCCGCATTGATGTCGATTTCGTCACCGTCTTCCAGCTTGCGAATGCGGCGCACGCCTTGCGGTTGCATGGCATCCAATAGAAATTTCATGCGTGCAATTTCGCGTTTGTATTGCGTGGCAATCTCATCAATGAGTTGGATGTCGCCCATTTTGGCGCGTTTCTCTTGTACTGTCGCCCAGTCTGGGCGTTCTAGCTGAATCTGATAATCCCACTCGGAGTAGTGATAGGGCGGCGAGATGGGCTCTTTGCCTTCAGACTCATTGTAGGAAATGCCCATATCTTCATACGGGAAGAATTCGGTGTCCATGACACAAATTTCTTGCGCGTCATCACCGGCAGATTCGACTTCCACTACATTCGCCAGTTCCATCACGCTGACATGCTTGCGTAGTTGCTTTGGCTCATCATAACCTGCGGTTAATGATTTGTTGAAGTCAAATTCTTCAAATTCCCAGAAATAACGGTTGTCATCGCGGTAAGGTGCGGTTTGAATATCAGTGCGTGCATTGAATGGGATTTGCTTGTCTTTGAAGCGATGGCTTAATTGCACGCCGATATCCCATGATATTTGGTAACTGTCGAGTTGATCTTGTGCGGCAGCAAAGAGCATTTTGCCTTCAGTTATCCAGCTATCATCATCCTGGTAATCGGGGTCTAATAAAGCACGCGCCAAACGATTGAGATAATCACCCATGCTGGCGTTCATGTCGGGGGTGGCGGTGTGTAGCGACGCCCAGGTTTTACGCAAGCCAGGAAAACGACGAATGGATAGTTCTTCAACGCGGGCATCTTCAATCACTGAAATTACTGCCATTTGCATGGGGTTTAGGCTTTCGGCTGAGATGGGTTGTTTGGTTTCTACCAAATGTGCGGCGGTATGGGCAGCGGCGGCACGATATACCTCGGTGGCACTTACATCGCCATAATTATCATAGGCATCGGGCAAATGGATAAAGTAGCTTTCAATAAATGGCTTGTAGCCTTCACGATTCTCAAAGTCACCAGAGGTAGGTTTCATGAAAAAATCACGCGCCCACAGGGCTCGC
The DNA here is from genome assembly GCA_021773245.1 of Gammaproteobacteria bacterium. Taxonomy (GTDB): domain Bacteria; phylum Pseudomonadota; class Gammaproteobacteria; order Eutrophobiales; family Eutrophobiaceae; genus UBA7359. The sequence continues at coordinate 2,249 of JAJFKK010000147.1, forward strand.
ATATACATGTTGATACGTCGTTGCACATCAACAAACAGGGTGCCTTTGCGTTCCTTTTGTAGCACGGCAAGTGATTCTTTGGAGCTTAAGCTAAAGTAGTTGATCTGCTCTTCGTAGTCGGTACGATGAGCATGAGCGCCCCACAGTGCCCAGCGGCGTAAGCCACCCAATGTCAGTTGCCCGAACAGCACGTCTAATTTATCGAGCATGGGGCGAACGCCACGCGGTGCTTGTGCAATCAATACGTTGAGGAATTGCAGGTAATTCTGGAATAATTCAGCGTCACCCAGGCGTTTGGCTGCTGTGGGGGCGGTGGCTAAAACTAGTTCAATGACCGCGCCTGACGTTCTGGAAGAGAGTGACAGAACGGTCGTAGCAAGATCGCCGACGATATCTTCGCCAATTTCTTTGGCAACTATCGGTGTTTCATCAATCCAGCAATCAACCAAGCCGCGGCCACGACCCAGTCCGTTTAGTGCAGAAGCCCCTTTTAGGTAATTATCCAGTCCCCGAGGCGAAAATATTTTGACAGCTTCAGGCCAGACATTCTGGAGTAATGCGACGGATTCCGGCTCCAGATTTTCCAGTAATTCCTTGTAATCATCAAGACTAATACTCATGATAGTTAACCCTCAGCGCAAAGATAGTGATATCAATTAAAGAACGTAGATACGGCGGCATCCAGTGCATCACGCATATCTGGATCATCTGTAATAGGGCGTACTAATGCGACGCGACAAGCTGCATGTGCATCGACATTTTTGACAATCAAGCTTCCAGCGTAAATCAACATACGTGTTGAGATGCCTTCATCCAGACCATGACCTTTTAAATTACGTGCACGTTCAGCGATAGACACCAGTTTGTCAGCAATATCAGACGACACACCAGTTTCGTGCGCAACAATCTCGCTTTCTGTGTCATGGTTGGGATAATCGAAATCCAGTCCGCCAAAACGTTGTTTGGTGGATTGCTTCAGATCCTTCATCAGACTTTGGTAGCCGGGGTTGTAAGAAATAACAACCTGAAAATCCGGGTGGGCATTGATGAGCTCGCCTTTTTTCTCCAGTGGTAATACACGGCGATTGTCTGTCAGTGGGTGGATGACCACGGTGGTGTCTTGGCGTGCTTCGACCACTTCATCTAGGTAGCAAATGGCTCCATGACGCGCTGCAACTGCCAGTGGCCCATCTTGCCAATTGGTACCGTTGGCATCTAATAAATAGCGACCGACTAAGTCAGATGCCGTCATGTCTTCGTTGCAGGCAACGGTGATTAGTGGTTTTTTGAGTTTCCACGCCATATATTCGACAAAACGCGTTTTGCCGCAACCCGTCGGGCCTTTTAACATCATGGGCATACGTACGGAGTAGGCAGCCTCATATAGTTCTACTTCATCAGCAACGGGAAGGTAATAGGGTTCAGTGGTAACACGGTATTGATCTATGATTTCACTCATGATGAACTCCTGTTTTTACTATATTGAATACTTGTTTGGTTTACATTTAGGTCAAAAAAAGCCCCCAAACCCTTGCGAGTAGTGGGGGCTTTGGATGTATTTCTGTCGTTACTTAAACAGTTTTGCCGCGGAAAATCACCATTGCTGTACCTTGGCTTTGTGTGAAGTTGTCATAACCAACCAGACGAACGTGGTTATCTGGGTTTGCTTTGTGACAAGCTTCTGCTTCAGCTAAAACACGATCAACGTCGGTTTCGCCAAACATTGGTAGTTTCCACATATACCAGTATGAGTCCATCAAGTACTCAGGCTCGGTATGCTCAATCGCTGGGTTCCAGCCTTTTTTAACTAAATATTCAACTTGCTTGCGAATATTCTCTGGTGATAATGCTGGCAGATAAGAAAAAGTCTCAAACTTGCGACTTGCTGGATCACTAACACGTGATTTGTAATCGATTACTTCACTCATTAAATTATTCCTTTAATTCAATTTTGCAGGGGGAGGAAAGACAATTAGTGTGCTTCCTCCCTTGTCGGTTGTTTACTTGTGGGTGACGTCCAACTTGTCAACAGTGTCGAACTCAAACTTGATTTCTTTCCAAGTTTCCATTGCGATCTTAAGCTCAGGACTGTGCTTGGCTGCGTTCATCAGAATCTCTTTGCCATTCTTCTCGATCTCAACGCCTTGGTTACGTGCTTCAACACAAGCTTCTAGTGCCACACGGTTAGCCGCTGCACCAGCAGCGTTGCCCCATGGGTGACCTAATGTACCGCCACCAAATTGTAAGCAAGCATC
>JAJFKK010000148.1 GCA_021773245.1 Gammaproteobacteria bacterium
CGAGCTTTAATATCGGCAAGGACACTTTCGATGCCATTTTTGTCGATAATACGTAAGCCTTTTTTGCTAACGCTAAGTCTTACCCAGCGACTCTGGCTTTCAATCCAAAACCTTCTAGATTGCAGATTTGGCATAAAACGGCGTTTCGTTTTGTTATTTGCGTGGGAAACATTATTTCCCGACATTGGGCGTTTGCCCGTTACTTCACATACTCGTGACATGATTCTTCTCGTCGTTCATAATAAAAAAGAGCGCGGATTGTACATGTAATAAAGCTCGGATCCAAGCTTTTGTCTGTAGAATACTCATTCATAACAGACCACGTTCAGCTAGCGAGATTGCTTCTCCGCTACCAATTACCAGATGATCTAGCACCCTCACATCGACAAGTTGTAGCGCTTTTTTCAATTCCAGAGTTAAATTAATGTCTGATTGACTGGGTTCCGCTACACCAGATGGGTGATTATGGGACAAAATCACCGCTGCAGCATTATGTTTTAATGCCGCGCGAACCACTTCTCTGGCGTGAACCTGAGCGCTATCAATGGTTCCGCTGAAAAGCTCATCAAAACTAATTAATCTATGTCGATTATCAAGATACAGGCAAGCAAATACTTCATAAGGATAAGCACGAAGCTTCAATGTCAGATATTCACGAGTTTGCTCGGGACTAGTAAATGCATCTCCTATTTCTAAACCTGCTTGTAGGTATCGTCGTCCCAACTCAATGGCTGCTTTTATTTGCGCATATTTGACCATTCCGAGACCTTTTGTCTCGCAAAATTGGCTTTGATCGCTATCGATAAGTTGGCGAAGACCTTGAAATTTTTCTAGTAATTCTCGCGCAAGATCGAGAGCGGATAGGCCTTTACGGCCTGTTCTAAGAAAGATAGCTAATATTTCGGCATCGGACAGGGCTGAGGGGCCCTTTTCTAATAATTTCTCTCTCGGTCTTTCCTGACTCGGCCAGCTAGATATGGGCATTTGTAACACTCCTTGTTACTGTTTGTTTTAAATGTGTGTAAGTACATGCTTAATTATGTAGGTTACTTAGAACAATAATAAGGTAAAATTAAAAACATATGTATCAATTAGCTGGAAAACGTATTTTATTGGGTGTGACAGGCGGTATAGCGGCTTATAAAGCGGCTGTACTGTTACGCTTGCTCCGAAAACATGGCGCGGATGTGCGTGTTGTCATGACCCGTGGTGCTATTGAGTTTGTTACACCTTTAACCTTTCAGGCTTTATCTGGTAAACCTGTGCATACAGAATTACTCGATTTGGAAGCGGAATCGGCAATGGGCCATATCGAGCTGGCAAGATGGGCAGATTTAATTCTGATTGCACCAGCCAGCGCAAACTTCATGGCCAGATTCGCCAATGGTTTTGCCGATGATTTATTAAGTACTTTGTGTTTAGCGGCAAATATCCCGGTAATTATAGCTCCGGCGATGAACCAGCAAATGTGGTTAAACGCTGCGACACAGGAAAATCTGGAAAAATTAAAATTCAGAGGAATTAGTATTATAGGTCCTGCAGAGGGAGATCAAGCCTGTGGTGAAAATGGCCCAGGTCGACTGCTGGAAGCCGAAGATATTGCTTCTTTAACTGCTAAATCATTTGAGACAAATATTTTAACTGGATCGAGAGTATTAATAACCGCAGGACCAACTCGCGAAGCTATTGATCCAGTGCGTTATATAAGTAATCGTAGTTCTGGGAAAATGGGTTATGCGGTAGCAATCGCAGCAATTGAAGCGGGAGCAGATGTTTCACTTATTTCTGGTCCAGTTAATTTACCTGAGCCTGAAAGGGCTAAAGTTACAAATGTTAGTTCTACAGCTGAGATGTACAAGGCTGTAATGAGCGAGGCTAGTAGAACCGATATTTTTATTTCTGCGGCAGCAGTAGCGGATTACAGTTTGGAAAGTATTTCAGAGCAAAAAATAAAGAAATTGAATGATTCATTTGAGTTAAAGCTAAAGAAAAATCCTGATATTCTATCCGAAGTTAGTGCTATGCAGGACGCACCTTTTTCAGTGGGGTTTGCTGCAGAAACAGAAAACCTTGAAACAAATGCACAAGCAAAATTGCATTCTAAAAAACTGGATATGATTGCAGCAAATCATGTTGGTGACGGACAAGGTTTTGATGTCGAAACAAACGCGCTAACTATATTTTGGAAAAACGGACAAAAACAATTAGAACAAGCGCCAAAAACAAAATTGGCAAGAAATTTAATCAACCTTATTGCCGATCAATATAATGAAAAAAATTCAAATAAAACTCATTGATGAGCGTTTAGGGAAAGAGTTTCCCCTTCCTGATTATGCTACCGAAGGTTCTGCAGGCCTTGATCTAAGTGCTTGTACTGATGAAGCTCTGATCATAAAACCTGGTGAAACGGTATTAATCCCTGCTGGATTCGCAATTCATATTGCAGATAATGCATATGCTGCCATGTTATTGCCCCGCTCCGGCCTTGGCCATAAACATGGTATTGTCTTGGGAAATTTAACGGGTTTGATTGATTCTGATTATCAAGGTCAAGTTTTTGTTTCCTGTTGGAATCGAAGCGAAGCAGCATTCACAATAAACCCCGGAGACAGAATTGCACAAATGGTAATCGTGCCAATAGTTCAAGCGAACTTCGAGTTCGTTGATTCATTTACTGAGACATTGAGAGGTGCCGGTGGTTTTGGTCACACAGGTGTGTCACAGGATTTAAATACCAAGACAATGGAGAAAGTTAATGGTTGATGGGCCAGTCACTAATCGCCGCTTTAGTCGTCGGGTGGTAAGAAAAGCAGTCACTATATCTGTAAGCGTGCTCGTATTCTTTGTTGTTGTGGGAGGCAGTTGGACCTTATATTCAAAAATTTCTGCTGATTCTCGGAAAGCTGAACAAGCAGCAAAAGAATTAATAGCACGAAATATTTCGACACAAGTACATGAAAAGCTAAGCGTAGTTAAAGACAAACTTTCTGCTCTAGCAAAAGATAAGGAAACAATTTCTTTATTTGAAGAAATTGCTGATGAAGCTAATTTACTTTCTGTAGCAGAAGAAAAGCAATCTCAATTTGAAAAAGCATTAAAGTTGCGTTATTTAAAATCGGATTCGTATGAAGCAGACAGCGCTTCAGTGCCTCCACTTAGTTATGCTTCTATAGACATGCTTAATAAAGCTCAAACTTCGAGCCAGGTAAATACAGAAGTTCACCTGTTTGGAACGCCCAACCAACATATCGTTATCATTGAACGAGTTGTTAACAGTGCGTTTGAGTTAATTGGCTTATTACATTTGAGTTTAGATGTCAGTTTTTTTGATAATTTTGCGGAAAAATCATCTTTAGATGGTAGTTATGCCGAGCTTACTCAGAATACTGGAGGAGAAACGCTGACTTTGGCAAAGGGAGGTAATGCCAGTCTAAAACAAGGCAATCCAACAACAGTTAGCGTTAATGATACTCGTTGGATCATTGCTTTTTGGTCTGGCGGTGAAGTCGTAGTAGCGAGTGGCGAAAGCTCATCAGGTTTGCCGGTAATACCGATCCTGATTTTATTACTATTACTTGGCGGCGGAGTTTTTTTTATTATGCAGAAAAAAGGAGTTTCTTCGTCAGAAGATCCTGACGAAGACTTAATCGTTTACCAAGGTGCAGTTAGAGCAATATCAGAAGGCGCTCATCCCGGTGTTGAACACATGATTCCACACTTGCCAAAAGGCGAAAGAATTACAGCGAATTTAAAGCCTGTTTCACAAGGCATGAGTGGTGAAGATGTCACGATGATCGCAGTGCCGCCGTCTAAGGTTGATTCTGAAGCAGTTACTGAGCCTGTTCATGATAGTGAAGAGGTTACCCCGGCCGGAGGTACAAGCATTCCTGAACCTGCAAGTAAGAATGAAATTGATCCGGTTATTTTTCGAGCTTATGACATACGTGGTGTTGTTGAAGGAAGTTTGACAGAAGAGGCCGTTTACGAAATTGCTCGAGCCATTGGCACCATGGCACATGAACAAGGGCAGCAAGGTATTGTTGTTGCACGTGACGGACGACTCTCAAGCCCAATGCTTGGCGAAGCACTGATTAAAGGTCTACGTAGCACAGGCCGGGATGTAATTGATATAGGAATGGTGCCAACACCGGTTTTGTATTTTGCTACACATCATCTTGAAACTGGCAGCGGGGTCATGATAACAGGTAGCCATAATGCGCCAGAATATAATGGCCTTAAAATTATGTTGGCAGGAAAAACGCTAAGTGGTGATGATATAAAAGAAATACAAAGTCGTGCTGCTGCTGGTGAACATACTGCCGGTCAAGGCGACCTTCGTCATGCTGATATTTCAGCCGATTATGTACGTCGAATTTCGGAAGACATCCCTGTTGCTTTAGGTTCTTCATTAAAAATAGTTGTCGACTGTGCTAATGGAGTTGCCGGTACACTTGCGCCTCAGTTGCTTAATGCCATCGGTCATGATGTCATCGAAATGTATTGCGATATTGATGGTACTTTTCCAAATCATCATCCAGATCCTAGTCAACCAGAAAATATGCAAGCGCTTATTGAAAAAGTGAAAGCTGAAGAAGCAGATATCGGTTTTGCATTTGATGGTGATGGTGACCGTTTAGGTGTAGTTGATGCCGAAGGAAATATTATCTGGCCAGATCGTCAATTGATGTTGCTTGCTAAAGATGTGCTGTCTCGTAATCAAGGCGCAAATATCATTTTTGATGTTAAGTGTAGTCGATACTTAAAATCAATTATCGAAACTAATGGCGGCACACCATTGATGTGGAAAACAGGACATTCATTTATTAAAAATAAGATGAAAGAAGTTGATGCGCCACTTGCTGGCGAGATGAGTGGACATATCTTTTTTAAAGAACGTTGGTATGGTTTCGATGATGCTTTGTATACATCAGCTCGTTTTATTGAAATATTTACCAATTCCAAAATGAAGCCAACAGAACTTTTTGCCGAACTTCCTGACGGTGTTTCAACACCAGAATTACGCATGCCATTAGAAGAAGATCAACATATGGGTTTTATGGAAGAATTAACGGAAAAAATGGCCGTGTCAGATGCAGACATTATTGATATTGATGGTTTGCGTATTGAATATAGTGATGGTTGGGGATTAGCCCGGCCTTCAAATACATCGCCTTATATTATCTTAAGGTTTGAAGGTGAAAGCGAAACAGTATTAGAACGTATTAAATCTGAGTTTCGTACAGCAATTAAACTAGTTATAGCTGATGCGGATATCCCATTTTAAATCCTAGAGTCTATTTTCGTGTCGATGTCGTAAATAGTTCTAACGTAGTAAAAATTAATAATAATGAAACATTAATGTCAGATTCAAATAAAAGCCCTGCCTATATTGCTGAAGTTTTAACAGAAGCGTTGCCATATATTAGAAAGTTTAGAGGCAAAACAATTGTTATTAAGTATGGTGGCAACGCAATGTCAGATGACCAACTTAAATCTGGTTTTGCGCGTGATGTAGTTCTCATGAAATTAGTGGGTATGAACCCGGTAATAGTACATGGCGGCGGTCCTCAAATTGGCGAACAATTGGAGAAGCTAGGTAAAAAGTCTGAGTTTATCGAGGGCATGCGCGTAACTGATAATGAAACCATGGACATCGTAGAAATGGTTTTAGGCGGACTTGTTAATAAAGAGATTGTTAACCTAATTAATCGTCACGGTGGCAATGCCGTGGGTCTAAGCGGTAAGGACGGCGGATTAATCAAGGCTAGAAAACTGAAAGTAAAACGTAACAGTCCAGAAGTTAATGTGCCAGAAATAATTGATCTTGGTCATGTTGGTGAAGTCGATAATATCGATACTGCCGTTGTTGATATGTTAATGCGGGGTGATTTTATCCCGGTTATTGCTCCTGTTGGTGTTGATGAATCTGGTCAGTCGTACAATATCAATGCTGACCTCGTTGCAGGTAAAATTGCAGAAGTGTTAAGTGCTGAAAAATTGGTCATGTTAACCAATACAGCAGGTTTGCTTGATGCGGATGGTAATGTATTAACAGGCCTGTCGATTGAAGAAGTTGATGACTTAATCGAAAAAGGCATTATTCATGGTGGCATGTTACCTAAAATACGATCTGCCATGGAGGCTGTTCATTCTGGTGTACGGACATCACATATTATTGATGGCAGAGTTGAACACGCCCTGTTGTTAGAGATATTTACCGATGTCGGGGTAGGAACTTTAATTCACGGTCAAAGTAATGCGGAAACATAAATAAATAATTATATATGACAAACTCAAAACCAAATAGGCGACAACAAATTTTAGAAGTGCTTGCTAGTGAGTTGGAAACAAATCCTGGTTTGCGTATTACCACTGCTGGTTTAGCTGCTGCTGTGGGTGTATCTGAAGCTGCTTTGTATCGGCACTTTGCCAGTAAGGCTAAAATGTTTGAAGCATTGATTGATTTTGCCGAGGAATCTGTTTTTAGTTTAATTAATAAGATTGTTAGCAATGAAACGGATGCGGCATTGCGTTGTGAAAAAATTATCCAGTTAATGTTGGGGTTTTCAGAAAAGAACCCCGGTATAACACGTATCTTAATTGGTGACGCACTGCTTGGTGAGAACGAACGTTTACATGCCAGAGTCATGCAGTTTTTTGAGCGTCTTGAAACACAATTCCGACAAATATTACGTGAAGCAAATCTTAGTGATGGACCTCGAGCAATTAGCAATATGGAGGCTGCTGCTAATCAAATGTTAACTTACGTTGAAGGTAAGCTTTCGCAGTTTGTTCGGAGTTCATTCACAAAAAAACCCACTGAACATTGGGGTGATCAGTGGGTTGCAATGCGTGCTGGATTATTCAGATAATTATTTAATACCTTTAAGTTTTTTGAAGTGAGCTATATCTTTAGCGTGAGCCGTTTTAATTTCTTCTTGTTCAGCTCGCTTTGCTTCTATAAAAGTATCATTATTCTTTAATTGTCTTTTTAATGATTCAATATCTTTAAGCAATGCCTCAGAGGGTGTTTTCCCAGCCCTTTCTTCTGTTGCTGCTTTTTGGATACGTTTATCAAGATCATATTTTATTTTTTCACTGCGAGCTTCAGTTAGTTTTATAGATGCATCTAATGCAGTTAGGCGTTCATCTCTAGCTCTTTCTATATCTCCAACATTACTAAATGTTTGCAGAAGTACATCGTCTTTTTTCTTTTGTTCAGCAGCTATTTTGTCTTTTTCTGCTTGAATCTGATCTAGTCTTCTTTGTTCATCTAACTCTTCATCTGTTTTAGCTCGATCGGTTTTTTCTTTTACGACGCCACTGCTATTTAGCTCTTGATGGCTTTTTTGTGCATATTCAGGAGGTACTTTATCGCCACATTCTCTGCCGCCTTCATCATTAGTCCAGCATTTCATTCTAGCCTGAACGGTTCCTGACAAAGTCAGGCTGGCCAGTGACAATATAATAATAAATGTATTTAAAAGTGGTTTTCTCACAGTGCACCCTCCTGACCGTGTGTTTTTTTGTATTTTCTGATCATCAGTATAGTACGCCTCTCGTTTTAGATCATGTCTTAGCGACGCCATATTGGCTTTCATATGCTTTAATTGCATCAAGATGTTCTTGCATTTCGCCATGTTCAGCCAGATAAGTAATGATATGTTCCAGGCTAACAATACTTATGACCTTGATTTTATGAAGTTGTTCCACTTCCTGAATTGCAGATTGCTCTCCCAGCCCTCGTTCTTGTCTATCAACAGCTACCACAGCGGCTACGGTTGTTCCGCCTTTAGCGCTTATAATTTCCATAGATTCACGAATTGACGTTCCGGCTGATATAACATCATCGATAATTAAAACACGGCCGCTAATATCTGCGCCGAAAGTAATGCCGCCCTCGCCATGATCTTTTATCTCTTTTCGATTAAAACAAAATGGATAATTAATTTGATGCTTTTCTTCAAAAGCAATTGCCATCGTTGAGGCAAGCGGTATGCCTTTATAAGCGGGTCCATAAATCATATCGAACTCGATTTCAGAATGCTTAACAGCCTGGGCATAATACTGACCTAACTTCGCTAGACTTTTACCGTTGTTAAATAAGCCACTGTTAAAAAAATAAGGACTAATTCGTCCTGATTTCAATTTAAATTCACCAAAACATAAAACTTGTTCTTCAATTGCAAATTCAATAAATTCTTTTTGATATTGTTCCATTCAGATTCCTGTATATTTGCTGTAAAAATAATCGCATATATGAGTTCGTATAATAGCAAATTAAATTGGAGGTAGCAGTGAAAGTCATCAGTGTAAATGTCAATGGTATTCGTGCCGCGCATAGAAAAGGTTTTTTTGATTGGATACAGAAAGTAAAAGCGGATGTTATTTGTATTCAGGAGACTAAAGCGCAAACGGATCAATTAGTTGATGAGATACTTGCGCCCAAGGGATATCACGCCTGTTTTAATGATGCTGTAAAAAAAGGTTATAGCGGCACCGCTATCTATAGTAAGAAAAAACCCGATAAAATAACGAATAAACTCGGTTGGGAAGTTGCCGATACCGAAGGCCGTTACTTACAAGCAGATTTTGGTAAGTTAAGTGTAGTTTCTTTATATCTTCCTTCCGGTTCATCAAAAAAAGAACGACAGTTACTAAAATATGAATTTCTAGATCAATTCAATCCAATCCTAAAAAAAATGCGTCGACAAAAACGCGAGTACATTATTTGCGGTGACTGGAATATTGCACACAAGGAAATCGATCTTAAAAACTGGAAAGGCAACCAAAAGAACTCCGGCTTTCTTCCAGAAGAACGTGCTTGGATGGATCAGTTATTTGATAAAGTTGGTATGGTTGATTCTTTTCGTGTTGTTAATCAAGAGCCTGATCAATATACATGGTGGTCAAATCGAGGACAGGCATGGGCAAAGAATGTTGGATGGCGGATTGATTATCAGGTTGTAACGCCTGGCTTGAGAGATAAAATTAAATCAGTTTCGATTTATAAAGATGAACGGTTTTCTGATCATGCGCCGTTGATTACTAATTATGATTTAGAGTTTTAGCTTTTAATGATTTGTTTTTTTACATTGGTTTCGCCTAAAGTGACTCGTTATTAAGCGAAATAAAAACTTTAACGAAGTTGAAAAAGTCTCAGCGTTACTCAGTCAGTTCTTTAAACCACTCCGGTATCACCCTCGGTTCTTTAATCAAAAACCTCTTATCCCTACTAGTCTGTCCACTAACTAATTCAACATTTGTTTTACTAACATCAAATTCATTAGCAAGGTAAGAAGCAATTTCTTTATTCGCTTTATTATCAACTGGTGGTGATTTAATTTTTAGTTTTAACATCTCGTTATGGATGCCGGTGACAACGCTTTCTTTAGCGCGTGGTTGCACGTGGAGTTTTAACAGCAGATTTTTATCTTGCCATTCGAAAAAAGGCATTAGTAATAAGGATTATTGAGAAAGCCTTAAGCCTAAATCCATTAAGGGCGACACTAATAATATAATTAATAGTTGCATCCCTATGATCACAATCATTGGTGAGAAATCAAAACCGCCTGCGGATGGAATTAATCGACGTGCTGGTTTTAAAACAGGTTCACTGAGTTGATACATGATAACTGTTGCGGGGTTATATGCACCGGGATTGACCCAGCTGATAACGATTTGAATTAAAATAATAAACAGATAGACGTAGATCACTTCTTTTAACAAGTAAGCAAAAGTTAACACGAGTAATCCCATTGGCGCAGGTATACGGCCGCTGACAATGAGCGAAATTAATATTATTTCTACAGCTTGAATGAAGAACAACAACACTATTGATGGCCAATCAACGCCGAAATATCCGGGAATCAAACGACGCAGAGGTTTTATCGCTGGGTTAGTTACTTTAACGATGAACTGAGATAAAGGGTTATAAAAATCAGCGCGTACTCTTGCTAATAAATAACGTAGTAAAACAGCCAAAATATAAAGACCAAAAATGATCTGAATTAAAAAAACACCTGCTTGAGTAAAGTAACCGCCACTCATAATTATTTACCAAATGATTGTGATAATTCTATCGATCGTTGTTTTGCTGCTTCCATTGCTTTTTGTACTAGTTCTTCCATTTTACCTTCCATGAATGTGTTTAAGGCTTGTTCTGTTGTGCCGCCGGGAGATGTCACTTGTTGGCGTAGTTCGGCGGGATCAGATGAGGATAATAATGCCATCTTTGAAGCTCCTACAGCTGTTTCAATAGTTAACAATCTTGCATTTTCTTCACTCAAGCCCATTTCTATTGCGGCTTTTTCCATGGCTTCCATAAAGTAAAAAAAGTATGCAGGACCGCTTCCAGATAAAGCTGTAACAGCATCCATTTGGCCTTCGTTATCTAACCAAATAGCCGTTCCGACAGAGCGCATCATTGCTTCTGCAGTATTTTTTTGTTCTTCCGAAGTATGTTCGTTGGCATACAAAGCCGCTGCGCCTGCCTGTATTAATGCCGGTGTATTTGGCATTACTCTGACAATTGCAGCAGGCTCGTCTAACCATTCAATAATTGAATTAAGGGTTACTCCGGCGGCAATTGAAATAATTAATTTAGATGTTCCTTTAATGGAATTTGCGATCCCACTAACCACGCTATGCATGACTTGAGGTTTTACCGCGAGCAGTATCACGTCTGCTTTAGCAACGGCCTCATTATTACTCGTTAATGCAGTAATATTAAACTGCTTAGAAATGGCCTCACGCTGTTCATTATCTGGATCAGTGGCAAATAACTGCTCAGGTTTTACACCGTTAGCAATTAAGCCACCTATCAAACTACGTGACATATTACCCGAACCAATAAACGCTATTGTTAAGTTCTGCATCTTAACTGTGTCCTTTACAATTTTTATTCATTATCAACAGTCTATCAATTTGCGTCGTTTCTTGCATTGCGTGGTCCAAAAATAGCGGTACCGATACGCACTATGGTTGCGCCTTCCGCAATAGCTGCATGCATATCCTGTGTTGTTCCGATGGATAAGGTATCTAATTCGGGTGTTTTTATATTTAAATCATGCAGCTTTTGATTTAATTTCGAGAAGGCTGCTCTTTGCTCTTCAAAATTATCAGTAGGTGCAGGTAGCGCCATTAATCCACGAACCTTTAATCGCTTAAATTGCTCTAGCTCATAAATGAATTGTCCTGCGTCATCGAGTGATATTCCCGATTTACTTTCTTCGCCACTAATATTGATCTGCACACATATATTCAATGGTTTTTTTTCTTCCGGTCGTATTTCATTCAAACGACGGGCAATTTTGATTCGATCAACGGTATGTACCCAGTCGAAATAAGTGGCAATTTGCTTTGTTTTATTCGACTGTATCGGGCCAATAAAATGCCAGATAACATCAGCTTGGTTAATTGACTCTATTTTTTCGATGGCTTCCTGACAATAATTTTCACCAAAATGGCGCTGGCCAGAGCTAATAGCAGCTATTATTTCATCAACTGTTCGAGTTTTGCTTACCGCTAACAAGCAGACGGAGCCTTGGTCACGATGAAACTGAGTTTCTGCTATGCTTATCTCATTACGAATTTGAGCAAGTTTATCTATGATTTTCATAAAAAGGGCTATTATCGGTAGTCTATAATTTAAAATATAAGTAATATTAACAACAATATGCGCGGTGAAATGAATGATATTCACGGTTTATCCATTTTGCCCGCTTTGCATGAAAAACCAGAATAATATTGCAACATGCATAGTTAATTATGTCATTACGTAAATGGGAGAGATAAATGGATATTGGTGAACTTTTAGCCTTCGGTGTTAAAAACGGTAGTTCGGATCTGCATCTATCTGCAGGTGAGTCTCCTATGATACGTGTTGATGGCGATATGCGCCGTATCAATGTCCCGACCATGGATCATAAGGATGTCCATGACCTGGTGTATGACATCATGAATGATAAACAGCGTAAGGATTATGAAGAATTTCTGGAATGTGACTTTTCTTTTGAAATTCCCGGATTGGCGCGCTTTCGTGTAAACGCCTTTAACCAGAATCGTGGTGCTGGCGCTGTATTTCGAACGATTCCTTCAGAAATTCTCTCTCTAGAACAACTCGGTGCGCCGAAAATATTTGAAGAAATATCGGATACCCCACGAGGGGTCGTTCTGGTCACAGGGCCTACTGGTTCGGGTAAATCAACAACATTAGCAGCGATGGTGAACCATAAAAACGATACCGAATATGGTCATATCTTAACAGTTGAAGATCCTATCGAATTTGTACACGTCAGTAAAAAGTGCCTTATAAACCAACGAGAAGTGCATCGCGATACACTCGGGTTTAACGAAGCACTACGATCAGCCTTACGTGAAGATCCCGATGTTATTCTAGTGGGCGAAATGCGAGATTTGGAAACCATCCGTTTAGCGCTATCTGCAGCAGAAACAGGTCACTTGGTGTTTGGTACTTTACATACCAGTTCTGCTGCAAAAACCATTGATCGTATTGTCGATGTCTTCCCGGCCGATGAAAAAGATATGGTACGAGCGATGTTATCGGAATCATTGAAAGCGGTTATTTCTCAGACACTATTGAAAAAACAAGGTGGTGGTCGAGTTGCAGCGCACGAAATTATGATTGGTACGCCGGCTATTCGTAACCTGATTCGCGAAAACAAAATTGCGCAGATGTATTCAGCAATCCAGACCGGTCAACAATTTGGTATGAAAACACTGGATCAGGATCTACAAAAACTTGTGCAGAAGAATGTAGTAACGCGTCAAGAGGCCATGTCTAAAGCTGCAAACAAAGATAATTTCTAGTATTACTTAATAGTAACTAATTCCTGAACGGGGAGAGGGTTAGATGGAAAGAGAACAGGCGATAAAATTTATGCGTGATCTTCTCAAACTGATGGTTGAGAAGGGCGGTTCCGATTTATTTATCACGGTTGGGTTTCCTCCCGCTATAAAAATACATGGCAAGATGACGCCAGTCTCAAAAACTGAGCTTACTCCAGAAAATACGAAAGCACTTGCTTATGCTGTCATGAATGACAAGCAGTTAAAGGAATATGAGGCAACCAAGGAATGTAACTTTGCGGTTGCGCCTGTGGGGATTGGTCGATTTCGAGCGAATGCATTTATCCAACAAAGTTTTTGTGGCTTGGTAATGCGTGTCATTGAGACGGATGTGCCAAATTTGGATAAATTAGGATTACCAGAAGTATTGAAAGATGTCGTGATGACCAAGAACGGTCTGGTTATTATGGTTGGTGGCACGGGTTCTGGTAAATCAACTTCGCTTGCGGCGATGCTCGATTATCGTAACGCAAATACTTATGGGCATATTATTACTATTGAAGATCCGATTGAATATGTTCATCCACATAAGAACTGCGTCATTATGCAGCGTGAAGTTGGCGTGGACTGTGACGATTGGGAAATTGCCTTAAAAAATACATTGCGTCAGGCACCGGACGTTATCTTGCTTGGTGAAATACGTGATAAAGATACGATGGAATTTGGTATTGCTTTTGCTGAAACGGGTCACCTGGCAATGGCAACATTGCATGCAAACAGTTCTAACCAGGCATTGGATCGTATTATCAACTTCTTCTCAGAAGAACGTAAACAGCAGTTGTTGATGGATTTGTCACTAAACTTGAAAGCCGTCATTTCGCAGCGGTTGTTAAAAACAGTGGATGGCAAGGGTCGTGCTGCTGCGATCGAAATTCTTTTAAATTCTCCTTTGATTTCAGATTTAATTCTAAAAGGTGAAGTGCACGAGATTAAAACGATCATGGCTAAATCAAACGAACTGGGCATGAAGACCTTTGATCAGGCTCTGTTTGATCTTTACGAAGCAGATAAAATTAAATTAGAAGATGCTTTAAGATCTGCTGACTCAATGAACGAATTGCGTTTGCGTATTAAACTCGAAGGGAAAGATGCCAAGGGTAAAGATAAGCAAGACGGCCTTGATCATCTTAGCCTGGAAGAAACGGATGAAGAATCCGGAATGATGCGTTAATAGCTGTACTGCTTTTTACTTATAAAACATTAATTAAAACACGGTAATAAATAAAGTATGGATATCACACCTTATCTCAAGCTCATGGTTGAAAAAGAGGCGTCGGATATTTTTCTGACAACTGATTCTCCAGTCAAAATCAAAATGGAAGGAAAGGTGACCTCGGTCGGTAAGACGGTATTAACGGGTGAACTTACCAAAGCCGCGGCTTATGCCATTATGAATGATAAGCAGATTGCGGAGTTTGAAGAAAGAATGGAATGTGACTTTGCAATTCCTTTAGGTGATCAAGCGCGTTTTCGAGTTAATGTTTTTCGTCAGCGTGGTGAAGTTGGCATGGTGTTACGACGTATTCCAAATGAAATTCCAACGATAACGCAACTTGGCGTACCTGATATATTATCAGAATTAATTATGAACAAGCGCGGACTTATTTTAATGGTCGGTGCGACGGGTTCAGGTAAGTCAACAACATTAGCAGCAATGATTAATCATCGTAATGAAAACATGGCAGGTCATATCTTAACGATTGAAGATCCTGTCGAATTTAGCCACCCAAACCTGAAAGCAATTGTGAACCAACGAGAAGTAGGTGTTGATACACAATCTTATGCAAATGCCTTGAAGGCATCTTTACGAGAAGCGCCAGACGTAATTCTAATTGGTGAAATTAGGGATAGAACAACTATGGAAGCAGCATTGGAGTTAGCCAATACTGGTCACTTAGCTATTTCTACCTTACATGCGAATAACGCCAATCAGGCAATGGAACGTGTAATTAATATGTTCCCACAAGATATGCATAAACAATTGTTTATGGATCTCTCTTTAAATATCCGTGCTGTAGTATCGCAACGCTTAGTGCTAGCCGTTGATGGAAAACGCACAGCTGCAATTGAGATTCTGGTTAATACACCGCATATACAAGAACTTATTCTTAAAGGCGATATTGATGAGCTTAAAGTTGCAATGGCTGAAAGTGGCCAGAAAGGAATGCAAACTTTTGATGCTGCATTATTTAACCTATATAAAGAGGGCCGTATTGAATTGGAAGAAGCCCTTAATAATGCAGACTCAAGAACTAATCTCGAGAATAAAATTAGTTTTGGGTAGAAGCTACATTTTTTAAAAATCTTATTTAATTTAAAAGGCCTTAAGGGCCTTTTTTTATTTAATAAAGTTAAATATTTGCCGATATAGAAGCAAGCTTGAATTTCTTGCTATCTGGAGTTAGCCATTGAGAGAGTTTATTCGCCATCCATCCAGCGTCCCTGTTCAACTGATAAAACAGGACATAGAAATTGCACATGGTGAGAACACACTAAATAACATTAGTTTTGGTGGTGTTAGTTGTCTTTGTTCTGAGGCTGTTGAAAAAGGAAGTTCGGTAAAGATGAAAGTTGAATGTATTGATCCCGCTTTTGAAATTAATGGTAAAGCTGTTTGGTGTAAACCGAGTAATGGTATGTATGAAGTGGGTGTTGAGTTTATTGTTAGTAAAGATAAACTGTTTCTATTAAGAATGGTCGAGCAGGTTTGTCATATAGAACATTATCGAAATGAGCTCCTGCATAATGAAGGGCGAGAAATATCAAGCCAGGAAGCAGCAACTGAATGGATAGAAAAACATGCGGAAAGTTTTCCAAAAATGTAGAGAGCTTGACTAAATATGAATAAGAAAGAACCTCTCACAGGATTTATGGCGCTTAATAGTGCCTCGATCAACAAAGGCACTGCTTTTACTGCGGAAGAACGTAAACATCATAAGTTACGCGGTCTTCTCCCTCCAAAAATTGTTTCATCAGAAGTTCAACTCGAAAGAACACTTAAAAATATGCGTCGTACACAAGACGATATTGGAAAATATGTTTTTTTAACCGCATTGCAAGCAAGAAATGAAAAGTTGTTTTACAAGTTAGTCGTTAACCATATTGAAGAAGTTATGCCTTTGATATACACGCCTACAGTCGGACAAGCCTGTAAGGAATATGCTCATCTGTTTCGCCGACCAAGAGGCATGTATATAACAGCGGAAGACAAAGGTGAAATTAAAGAGGTACTGGAAAACTGGCCGTATAGAGATATTAAGGTCATTGTCGTCACCGATGGTGAACGCATACTAGGTCTTGGTGATTTAGGTGCTAATGGTATTGGCATACCTATTGGTAAATTAGCTTTATATGTTGCTTGTGCTGGTATAGAGCCGCACCAATGTTTGCCAATTATGCTTGATGTTGGAACAAACAATGTTGAGTATCTTCACGACCCTTTTTATTTAGGTCTAAGCCAAAATAGAATAAGTGGTGATGCTTATAATGACTTTGTTGATGAGTTTATTCAGGGAGTAAAAAATCTTTTCCCAGACGCTCTGATACAGTTCGAAGATTTTCTTACGCCTAATGCTTACTATTTACTAAATAAATATCGAAATGAAGTGCTTTGTTTTAACGATGATATACAAGGTACAGCCGGTGTTGCACTAGCTGGTATTTACGCAAGCACAAGAATTTCAAAATTAAAATTTAAAGATATGAAGATTATGTTTCTGGGTGCGGGATCAGCAGCAACAGGAATTGCAGACTTACTTTGTTATGCTTTACAGCAGGAAGGATTATCAGAAGATGAAGCTAGACAACGTTTATGGTTTGTTGATATTGAAGGACTCGTTGTAAAAAGTCGTAAAGGATTATTGCCACACAATGAACCCTATATGCATGATCATGAGCAACTCGGATTTATCGATGCGATCCATGAAATTAAACCTAATGTCTTAATCGGCGCGACTGGCGCACCAAATACTTTTAATCATGATGTAGTAGAAGCAATGTCTGAAGCAAATGAGAGACCAACAATTTTTGCCCTTTCAAACCCTACATCGCGTGCAGAATGCACCGCAATGGAAGCATATGACTGGAGTCAGGGCAAAGTGATCTTTGCCAGCGGCAGTCCTTTTGCTCCTGTAGATTTTGGAGATCAAAAATTTACGCCGGGACAAGGAAATAATGTTTACATTTTTCCGGGCATAGGCTTGGGAGCTATTATTAGTGAAACTTCTATCATTACAGAAGATATGTTCCTAACGGCCGCGCAGGTACTGGCTGAACAAGTAAGCCAGGAAGATTTAGATAAAGGGATGATCTATCCTCCTTTGAATACTATCCGTGAAGTTTCATATAATATTGCGTTAGCTGTTGCAGAACATGCCTATGCTGGCAAAACAACTAAATCGGAAAGACCTGAAGATTTAGAAAGTAGAATTAAGGATTATATGTACGATCCGAGCTATTAATATTTTTTAATATTTCTGTAATAGTAAATAGGATTTACTAGGTTAGACTAGGTGTATGAGTTCAATTATTTCTCGCCGTAAATTTGTGGAATACGCCATGCTTGGCATGAGTGGATTGGCAATGCCACGTATTGGTTTTAGTACTTTAGAAACATTAAATAAAAAACTTTTTCACGATAAGACGCATAATATAGCGATACCAGAAGGGTGTGCTATTCGCATCGTTGCTAAATCAAGTAAACCTGTAATCAGTAATCAGGCTTTTTTATGGCACAGTGCGCCAGATGGTGGTGCATGTTATGCAACAAAAGATAATGGTTGGATATATGTGTCAAATAGCGAACTTAATGAAAAAAAAGGTGGTGTAGGTGCAATCCGCTTTAATAAAAAAGCTGAAATCATAGATTCATATTCCATCTTAAATAATACGTCACGTAATTGTGCGGGTGGCAAAACACCCTGGAACACATGGTTATCATGTGAAGAAAGTGGAAATCACGGGCAAGTGTATGAATGTGATCCAGAAGGTAAGCGATTAGCAGAAGTAAGACCTGCGATGGGTTCATTTAATCATGAGGCTGTTGCTGTCGATCCTAAAACTCACTTTTGTTATATGACAGAAGATGTAAAAGATGGTTGTTTATATAGATTTAAACCAGAAGTAAGAGGCGATTTATCTGCCGGTATTCTCGAAGTCGCTGTCGCAGATAAAAATATTTTGTCATGGAAAAGACTGGAGGATCCTTCAGCCATAACAAAGCCAACACGCTATCAACTAGAAGGTGCTGCTAGATTTAAAGGTGGAGAAGGTATTGTCTATCATGATGGTAAAATTTCTTTTACAACGAAAATAGATAATGTCGTCTGGCAATATCATATTAATACCGGATTAATATCAAAAATTTATGATGCAGCAGATTACAAAGAACCATTATTAACAGGCGTTGATAATATTGAAGTTTCACAATCAGGTGAACTTTTAATCGCAGAAGATGGCGGCAATATGCAAATAATTGCACTTGACCATAATCACCAACCG
>JAJFKK010000149.1 GCA_021773245.1 Gammaproteobacteria bacterium
TCATTTTTTTCGTTTCAAGCAATACTTCACTCATAGCGCAAAGCCTCAGCAGGTTGAGTACTTGCTGCCCGTAAAGCAGGATAAATTGTCGCTAACAAACATAATACAAAAGAAACAATGCTAATAGTGATGACATCATTCCAATGCATGTCTGATGGAAGGTCGCTGATATAATAAACATCAGCTGATAAAAATTTCTGCCCTATCATTGATTCAATAGCAGGAACGATTGTTTCAACATTTGATGCTAACCAAATACCGCCTATCACGCCTAAGGAAATACCAACAAGCCCAATAATGGTTCCTTGCAGCATAAATATTTTCAAAATACTTCCCGGGCTAGCACCCAATGTTCTTAAGACAGCAATATCGGCTTGTTTGTCCGAGACCATCATGACTAATGTTGAAATAATATTAAACGCAGCAACCGCAACAATCAGCGTTAAAATGACAAACATAACTGTCTTTTCAGTTTTTAAAGCACGAAAAAAATTCGCATGACGTTGTGTCCAATCAACAACCCAATAACGACCCGGTAATTGGCTAGCAACTTCTCTACTTATCGACGGAGCCTTTAAAATATCGCTAGTCTTAATACGTAAGCCTGTTGGCGCAACCTTACGAAATAGTTTTTTAGCATCATCCATATGAATTAAAGCTAAACCGCTATCAAATTCATGCATACCTACTTCAAAAACACCAACCAAAGTAAATCGTTTTAATCTCGGCAAAATTCCTGCTGGAGTTACGTTTGCTTGAGGCGCTACTAAAGTTACTTTTTCACCTACAATAACACCCAGTTTCCTAGCAAGCTCTTTACCCAACACAATATTAAATGCACCGGATTGCAAATCATTTAAATCACCATGCGTCATTTTTTCTGTAACTATCGCTACTTTTGGTTCTTCTGTGGGCAAAATGCCGCGGATAATCGCTCCGTTTACACTTTTATCTTTTACTAACATGCCTTCAGCATGAATATACGGTGCCACACCAATAATTTCCGGGTGATGTAATACTTCTTCAGCAATGGGTTGCCAATTAACTAAGGTATTACCATCCCCAATAACAGTCGCATGCGATGCCATTCCTAAAATACGTTCTTTTAGTTCTTTTTCAAAACCATTCATTACAGATAACACTGTAATCAAGGCCATCACGCCTAAAGCCAAGCCCAACATGGATGTCATGGATATAAATGAAATAAAATGATTACGTCGCCTTGCGCGTACATAACGCAAACCAATCATGGTTTCGAATGAATTAAACATAGGCCGGCATTATAGGGAGGTTAAGCTAAGCTTGGAACCTGATTTACAAAAATACTAAAAAGAATTAATTTTTCGTTATATGAGTCAACTAAGTTGCTTGGAAAATTATTTTTTCGCCTTTAAGTGAAAACACGCCTGGACCTCTTTGCTCTTTAACTTCGTGGAGTTTATTGAGCATACGTATGATAACACCTGGGTAAACTCGTTTATGCACTATGACCTTTGCCTCATTTGATTCTTCCATAATCGTTCTGATTTTTTCTTTTTCCGCTATTAAATCTTCACTTTCTTTTGTTTTTAAATCACGCGTTTCTGTTAACTTCAATAACAAGGCATTTTGTTCTTTTTGTGATTTTGGATTCTTACAACTATGCTCAAATAATCGATTAAGGTCATCAATGCCTTTCTTGGCACTGAGAATTTCATCTACCAGTTCTTTAAGTCTGAAATAATCATCAGTATTTGCACCTAATTCAATCACAGTTTTACTAAAACTATCTGAACCTAATATTGTTGCTTCAACACCCTTTAGGGCATGTGTGACATCACCAACCAGAGCACTTTTTTGTGATGTCTTATTTCCTACACGTACAATACCCTCACTTTTAATATTGCAATTAATTACGCTATTGGTAATAGTGATATCACCTTTCGCATTAAGATCAGCATTTTCAGCAAAAGTAGCACTTAGATCACCTCCTGCAACAATTTTACTATGTGTCCCTCTAATGCCTGATTTAATGACGACATTACCTTCCGCGTTAACAACGGCATCTTCAACATTTTCCTGAATAATAGCATCGCCTTTAGTTTCAAGAACAAGACCTGCTTCAACATAACCTTTTACATTGACTGTTTTATCAGAATGAATATTTCCGGTTTTTTGGCATACACCATCATCAAGCACCAAACTATCGGTTACTTTAAGATTTGCGCCAGATATCAATAAAATACCGTCTTCCATAACACGCAATGTTCCATCCGCTTCTTTTTTAACGCCTTCTAGCACCTGTTCTGTTGATTTTTCCTGATTTGCAATCAGTTCTTCACCTTTAACATTTCTTCCGTCTTCAGCAAGTCTTGGCGGAATAAGTCTGCCTACAACATCATTCACTTTCACATTCCAGGGGTAAGATTTTTCAAGGTAGTCAATTTCGCCATTTGGTAAAATTTTTCCGCCTACAGAAATTTCTTTATCAAAATCTATTTTTGCATTAACCCCATCCTTTGCAGGTAGACCTTCAGCCACAAGAAAATCAGCTTCGGATTTTCTTTCTTTATTTAGCCGATCTAACATCTGTTTTATCTCATTATTTTTTATTCCATAAACAACATCATGTTCATGTAAGGTTTTTAAAATATGTGGCAATAAAATATCAGCACCATCTATTTTGTTATCAGGGTGCAGCAAATTCATTGTTACTTTCATCTGATCGCTTGATATTTCTATTCCAGGATCTATTGCCAAGGTATCTGAATCAAATTCAGCAACACCTATCCAAAGTGATCTGTATTCATCGCATCCATTAACAGTGACTTTCTCTACACCTTCAGTAGTTTTAAGTATGATCGTTTTCCCATCTACCCCGGGTATTTCTTCTTTGTAAACGTCAAAACCTGTTATTGACTTTGAATTTGATTTTACACTTGCGATCAATTGTCCAGGTAATACCGCACGCTTATATTCATTTGCGGATTCAATATCCAGTTTCCATTCAACAACATCATCGCTCCCATTAACTGGCGCACGTCCTTCAGCAACAAGTAAATTTATTTTCGATTTCTTTTCTTTATTAATATTGTCTAATATTAATTTAATTGCATTCTCTTTTATTCCATAAATAATTCCATTCTCATTTAATGTTGAAATAACATGCATCAATGAAATGTCACCTTCATTCGTTTCAATATCCGGACGTAATAAACTCATTGTAACTTTCAGCTTATCATCCGAAACTTTAATTCCTGATTTAACAGTTAACGTACCTGAGTCAAATTGAATAACACCCAGTCTTAGCGCCATGTATGAGACGCCGTCCTTCGTCTTCCTTTTCTCTACTCCCTCACTACATATAAGCTCTATTTCAACTCCCTTAACACCAGGTACAGGTTCATCAAACACATCTATCCCCGCTACAGGTTCTGATAATGATTTTATTGACGCGATTATTTGGCCAGGTAATACAGCGCGTTTATTTATATCTTCAGAATGTGCATTCACATACCATTGAATAACACCATCACTCACATTTACAGGTGCTTTTCCTTCTGCAACAAGTACATTTTTTATGACACTATCAGTTTCACTTGCTTTATCTAATGCTGACTTTATCTGCTTTGTGTTAATACCATATTTAATACCAACTATTTCAAGCATCTTTAGAATATCTGTATCAGATACTTCTTTATCTCTTCCATTAATTTTTCCCGCATAAATATCCATATGAACTTGAGTTTTATCTTCTGAAATTACAAAACCTGAATCCACAGAAAGTGTTCCCAATTTATAACTAAGCATTCCAACCTGAGTACTTTCATAAGTTAGAACACCATCCGTTTCCTGTTTAGCAATGACGCCATTGCCCTCTGTTAATTGCTGGCCAAAACCCGGACGTGGATTTTTTTGTACTCCTAATACATTTTTTCCTTTAGTGCCTTGTGTTGCCATAGTCATTACTGCAATTTTCATGTTTGCTACAACTAAACTTTCTGAATTTTGCTCAGATATTTCTTCAATACACCATTCAATAGAACTATTTGCACCATCTTCAATATCACCCTTGGCAATAGTGATTGGCTCTTCAGGAATTTTATTCTCATCTACCGATTTAATAAGCGAATCAATAGCTTCTCTATCGATTCCATAGACTACTTTTAATTCTTTTAATTTTTTCAGGATATCGTTTGCCGTAACAGGCTTTCCCTTACCTGTATGCCGTACGATTTTTTTAACGCTAGCTATCTTACCGTCATTGGGGATGGTAATTTGGAACCAACCGTTTGCCGTAGGTTCTTCTTCAGATGAAATGATTTCTGGGTTTAGGCTCGACATAACAACTACTCAATATTTATATTCTCATCCTCAATATGTGTTTAAATATAAAAGTGCAATACACCTAAAATTATGGCTTATGCTATATGGTTTATCGGCTTGACTCGTACAAACTATAGTAAAGTAGGTCTAATTTATTGATTTAAAACGTAATAAACAAAATAATTTTTAGTATTAACAAATGCAATTATTTCTTTAACTAATTGAAATACTTAATTATTTATAGATATTCACAAAAAACAACCTTTGGAAAAGAGTCCGATTAACCTTAAAATTTACATTTGTAAATTTTATATTTAGTTTTATCTAGAATAATGAAAATACTGGCCATTGAGACAGCAACGGAAGCTTGTTCCGCAGCGCTTGATATCAATGATAGCTGCATACAACGCTTTGAAGTCGCTCCCAGACAACATACACAGTTAATTCTGCCTATGATTGATGAGTTACTTCAAGAAGCAGACGTAAATCCTAATGAACTCGATGCAATTGCTTTCGGACAAGGACCCGGTGCTTTTACCGGCGTTCGTATTGCCATAGGCGTGGTACAAGGCTTGGCGTTTGCACATGATCTTCCTGTTATTCCAGTTTCAACATTAGCTGTTCTAGCTCAACATTTTGCTAAGGAACACTCTCATGTTGCTTCAATTATTGATGCACGTATGCAAGAAATTTACTGGGGACTGTATAAAAAGAATAAGTCGGGTGTGATGGAAGCGACTATCGAAGATAATATATCATCTCCAAACGATTATCCTGGCGCTTCTGACTCAGACTGGTTTGGTGCAGGATCAGGTTGGAAAACTTATCCAAAAGAACTTCAAGCAAAATTTGATAACAATTTCATTGGCTTTGATGCAACGGCATTACCTACTGCCGAAGATGTCATCTGTCTGGCTAAACCGATTTATCATGACAACCGAGCCATATCAATAGAAGATGCAGCACCACTTTATTTAAGAAATAAGGTGGCTAATAAAAACTAATATTTTCAATAATTTATAATAGAAATATAATCTTATTTATCGTTTTATACTGTTAAATAAACGACTTCTGTGTCAATTTCTCCATCAGCTTGCAGCTCTAGTTTTCTATATGCAGGAGGTTTTTCATCTACAGCAAAAGCATCACTTTTTGGCTTAAATTGAATGCATGTCGATGGAGAGCCAATTAGCTTCACTTCATTTCTTGATGATTCAAACTCTTGATGAATATGCCCCCAGATAATACCTCTTACTTGTTCGAATTCGTCTATGATAGAAAGAAATTCTTCTGAGTTAATTAGCATCATTCCATCCATCCATGGACTGTTAATCGAAACAGGATGGTGATGAAGTGCAATAAGGCAATGATCATCCGAGTATGTTTCAAGTGCTTTGCGTAAGAAGTCTAATTCAGAATTGGATAATTTACCGCTGTGTTCACCCGTTATGCAGGTATTCAAAAGAATAATTATCCAGTCTCCTACTTCGATAATCTTTTCTACTGCGTGTTCATTCTTCTCCATAACCTCCGTCATCATATTTAAGTCATCATGATTACCAGGCAAACAAAAAACAGGAACGGTTAAAGAAGATAAATGTTCTGCTAATTTCTGATACGACGTTATTGTTGATTCGTGTATTAAATCTCCGGTAAGCAATATGATATCAGCGTCTGATTCGTCGTTTTTTATTCTTTTTATAATTCTCTGTAAGCTAGCTGAAGTATCAAAATCGTTAAACGATGGGGCGCCATCATCAAGAATATGTGTATCCGTTATTTGAATTACTTTGATTGAAGAGAGCGTTGATTTCAGATCCATTACCATATATAAATACTAGCTTAAAATGCTTTATACTTTCTATTTATGATTAATGAATATTACAAGAGAAAAGATTTTTAAATTAGCCCGCTAACTATCGTACTGATATATCGAATGCATTTCATTAGCAAAGCCTTTTAATTTACGCTTACCTATAAAGGTATATCTCTCTTCAACAGTGGTATCAAGTACTTTGCTCATGCTTTTCGTCATAACACAACGATTATAGCGTTTTAACTTATCAATATCGTTACTTGGCACTTCTATATCGCGTGCCTGTGTCTTTTCTATTCGAGCAGCACGGCATATAGGTATTCCGGTTCTGTCATGCCCATGACTTGGATGCGTGATACCTGTGTCAAGAGAGACGCGTATATTTGCTGAAAACAAATTCTCATTACTACTTGCCTGCCAATGCAAAAGTCTTTTCGCAGCTGATACAGCTGGCAGACCCGAATCAAAAACAGCTAAATAACCATCTCCTGTATTTTTTAATAATAGTAATTTTTCTTGTTCTCTACCAATAATAGTCGCACGTAAAATTTGCGAAATATGATTCACTTCTTCTAACTCGATTTCCATTGAGTCACAAATATCTACTAGACAAATACCATGACTCATACTTATGTTTTCATGGGTTCCTGTGAATGTTTTTAATGCTTCTTCTTGAATAAGAAAACCTTGATGGTCACAAGGTGTAATCCAAATCATCATGTCTGACAAGAGAACGCAAGTTTTTTCAAGTAGAGGTAGTTCTTGATTTTGAATAACCTGATTATGTAAAACTGTACCGTTTGAACTACCTGTATCGATGATGCACAGTTCATTATCAATAAGGTCGAGCTTGCAATGTTTGCGTGATACGCAATTGCTTGAATTGCGTAAATCATTATCCGGATGACGGCCAATATGAAAAGGTAAATGAGCTTCAGTCAGCCACATAGACCATCCCATATCAAACTCAAGTAAAGCAAGACGACAGTTACTACTCATTGAAATAACTCTCCCCAAAGTTCTCAATCAAGCTAAAAAATCAGCTTTATATAATATAATTATCAATTCATAGTAATGAAACAAACTATATTTTTCAATAGCTTAGAATATTTACTTAATAAATTAGTGTCACTTATAAAATACATGTCACTTAGATGTGACGCTTTGCAGGTTGGTCTAGTGGAAGAAGTCTTTTACATCCTCAACATCATGTGTAATAGGCATTGCTGGTAATGCATTAAGAAGGCGCTTGCCATAAGCTTTATTAACAATTCGTTTGTCGCATATAGTACAAATCCCTCTGTCAGTAACATCTCTAATTAAACGTCCCACTCCTTGCTTTAGCGCAATCGCGGCTTGCGGGACTTGATAATCCATAAAGGCATTACCACCCTGTTTTGAAAAGTGATTTAGTCTTGCTTGTAATACTGGATCATCAGGACTAGCAAAAGGAAGTTTATCAATAATCACTGACGATAAAGCCTCGCCTTTAACATCAACACCTTCCCAAAAACTACTCGTACCTAATAAGACAGCATTTTTAGTTTGTCTAAATTGATTTAGTAACTCTGAACGAGGGGCTCTGCCTTGAATGAAAATAGGATAATCAATTTTTTCAGGCAAAACACTTGCTGCTTTAGATAAAGCTAGATGACTGGTAAATAAAACAAAGGCATGTCCTTCACTATAAGATAATAATTTGACCGTTCTTTCAATAAAGGCATCAAAGAATTCAAACTGGTTTGGTTCAGGCAAGTCAACAGGGAGGTATAAACAAGTTTGAGTCTGGTAATTAAATGGGCTCTTCCATACTTCAGTTAAACAGTTTTCAAGACCAAGTTGTCGACTAAAGTGTTTGAAGTCATTGTTAATGGCTAAACTTGCTGATGTAAACACACTCGTTGCGTTATATTCATTAAGTCTCTGCTGAAACGTTTCCGCAATATTGACTGGTGTTTGATTAAAATAGAGATGATGACCACGTATTTCTAACCATCGAATTAAATCTTCCTTGTCTGTTTCTATATAAGATTCAATATAATTGTAATGTGCCTTAGCTCGTTGCCAACAATTATCTAATAATTTACCGCGCTCACTTGATGCATCAAGAATATCCATGACAACTTGATAAGCTTCTAATAGTTTAGGTAGTTCAACAGATAAGTCTGTTTTTTCCCAAACCTCCTTCCAGTTGTATCGTTGATCTTTACGCCCAAAAACCAGACGTAGATCACGTATTGATTTTTCAAACTTTGCTAATGCTTCAGGTAACTCCTGAATATCTTTTGCTTCTTCATGACAGGCTTTTTTTGTATCAGCAATCAGTTCAAGTAACTGGCGACTACTTATTGTTTTACTAAAATAGGTAGATGCTAATTCTGGAATCTGATGCGCTTCATCAAAGACAATAAGATCGGCCAAAGGCAACACTTCACCAAAACCACTTTCCCGTAACCCCATGTCAGCTAACAATAAATGATGATTCGTTATCACCAAATCGGATTCCAATGCTTTTTTTCTATTCTTAAAAACAAAACAGGATTCAAATTCCGGACAACCTTGGCCAAGACAATTTTCAGTAGTTGAAGTAATGATAGGCCGAATAATTGAATTTTCTTCAATCATCCCTAATTCATTAATATCACCAGTCTGCGTTGAAGAAGACCATTGCACGACTTCTTGTAAGTCGCTCATATTTTGATAACTTAAATCTTTAGAATCTTTAATGGCGACATCTAGACGTTCTAAACATAGATAGTTAGATCGCCCTTTTAAGACCATCGTTGTTGCAGGAGAACTTAATGCCTCAAGCACTAAGGGCAAATCTTTTTCATAAAGTTGATCTTGTAAATGACGAGTACCGGTAGAAACAATCACTTTTTGTCTTGATAACAATGCTGGTACAAGATAAGCCATTGTTTTACCTGTGCCCGTTCCGGCTTCACAAACCAGATTCTGACCGTCATTAATTGCAGACAATATTTTCTGCGCCATCTCTTCCTGTTCAGGACGATGACGATAACCTTCAATTAATTCAGCCAATGTCCCGGCGTCAGAAAAAACTTCTGAAACTGTTTTCATGAAATGTGCAAAATCAAGTATTAGTGGTCAAACAAAAATGTCGGACATGTAGGGATAAGGTGTTTTATAGTTTAGGGTAATCTTATTCAAAACCATTTTGCTCAGTCCAAAGTAACTCTGATATCAATTTGAACTTAGCTAATGTCATTGCGCCTTTTTTGTTACTTTTCTTTTTTTCTTCCAGTTCGTCTAAAATAACATCTCTTTTTGCCATATAAATTTCTTCCGGCATAAAGTCAGCATTCATTATAACCAGAATAATCGCATCCCATACTTGTTCTGTTTTAAGTTGCCCAATGCGATGTCCCTGCTTTTTATCATTAAATATAGCGCGTCCTTTAATTTGAACCTTTAAATGTTCTCCATTTTTTTCATAGATTGCATCATAGCCCGGACTTCTTTCATCATTAGGTTGTAGTTCGAGAATGGAGATAGCATCATTAATCGCAATTTCAGGCGTGACAGGAAGTGTTTTACCCGTTGCAAGACGATATTCCTTGGCAATACGGCGGGTTTCAGCAATTAGCTTATCGACTGCATAAATACCCATTAATTATAAACCCCTGATTATTGCCCCTAGTTATTATCCAGGGTGAACGTAATTACCTCTTTTATATCATTTTTTTCAGATAAAACCATCAATAAACGATCTATACCAACAGCAACACCTGATGTTATAGGCAAACCAGAATCAAGTGCTGCTAAGAAGTGAGGATCTATTGGAACGTCAGCTAAACCTTTTTCCTTTCTTGCAGTTAATTCCGCTTCAAAACGTTTCCTTTGTTCATCAGCATCACATAATTCGTTAAAGCCATTAGCGATTTCCATACCGTTAATAAACAATTCAAATCGTTCACTAACGACAGGAACACTTTGTTTTAATGTTGCTAATGCAGCCATACATTCAGGGTAATCATGAATAATTAATGGTTGGCTTTTATCCATCTTCTTAATCACTGCTTCCGAAAAAATATAATCAAGTAAGGCATGATGATCTTCTGAATCATGTCCCCAACCATGTTCTCCCGCCAGTTTTTGCAACTCTTCTATAGTAGCTATATGAGGATCAATTTGAACAGTATATAAAAATGCTTCGGCGTAAGTCATTCTCTTTGGCTTTGTTAGACCAATCGCTATCAACAAGTCAGCAACTTCATCCATTAACTGATAATAATCAAACCCCAACTGATACCACTCAAGCATACTGAATTCTGTGTGATGTTTTTTACCTGATTCTTCATCGCGAAAGACATGTGCTATTTGGAATATCGAACCTGAGCCAGCTGCAAGCAGACGTTTCATACATAATTCAGGTGAGGTGTGTAAATATAGCGACGTCTGTTTATTTGCACTATTCGACGTTGCCATACTTTGTATATAAGGATCACTAATCGCATAGTGACTAAGAACAGGGGTATCTACTTCGATAATCTCACGACATCTCATAAATTCACGGATATTATTTAACAATGCTGCTCGTTGTTTAATAACTTCTATAGTAGCTGTCGGCTGCCATGAATTATTATAATTAGAGGTCATGACAAGCGATATAATAAAATTATAAGATCTCGATTACATACGATATTTTGCAATAAAAATAAGCTTATTCTTTAGCTCGCCCAACATATTCACCTGTTCTCGTATCAATCTTAACCAGTTCACTCTCAACAAAAAGTGGTACTTTTATTACAGCGCCAGTCTCCAAAGTTGCCGGCTTTGAACCACCTTGAGCGGTATCGCCTTTTAAACCAGGATCTGTATCAGTGATTTCTAGAATGACAAAGTTAGGTGCAGCAACCGACAAAGGTGCATTATTCCAAAGTGTGACAATGCACATTTCTTCGCCTTTTATCCATTGTTTAGCATCAACAACGGCATTTTCATCCGCGCCATATTGTTCAAAAGTGCTTTGATCCATGAAATACCACATATCACCATCGTTATAGAGATATTGCATATCTAGTTCGACTACATCAGCACCTTCAACAGATTCTCCAGACTTATAGGTCTTTTCCAAAATACGGCCTGTCTTGAGATTACGTAGCTTTACGCGATTAAATGCCTGCCCTTTACCGGGTTTAACAATGTCATTTTCAACAATCGTACAAGGATCATTATCAATCATTAATTTAAGGCCTTGCTTGAATTGGTTAGTGCTGTAAGTCGCCATTTTTGCCTCTTTGCAATATAGTCTCTGGAAAAGCGGGACATAATACAGAATTAAGAGCAAATAATGCAGTCTTTATCTTGGCAAGAACAATTGGCACAAGCCATACGACAACCAAACGAACTACTTGATTACGTAGGTCTTATGGCTAATTCCATTGGTTATAGTCAAAAATCAATAGATCAGTTCCCTGTCCGTGTACCTCATGCCTTTGCTGATCGTATACAACGTAATAATCCTGACGACCCTATTTTGCGTCAGGTATTTCCCTATCTTGATGAAGAGAATGAATGCGAAGGTTATGTTAATGACCCTCTGGCAGAATCTAATGTTCAACCGGCGCAAGGTCTTTTACAGAAATATAATAGCCGCGTCTTATCCATTACAACCGGTGCTTGCGCGATACATTGTCGCTATTGTTTTCGGCGGCACTTCCCTTATCAAAATGCAACGGCAAATGGAATTCATTTAAAAGAAAGTCTTGAATACATTCAATCGGATAAAAGCATCAAAGAAGTCATACTGAGCGGGGGCGATCCATTAACGCTATCCGACCGACGTTTAACAGAACTCTGTCAATCACTATCACAAATAGATCATGTAAAACGCATTCGTTTTCACACGCGTATCCCCATTGTTCTTCCTGCTCGTCTGTCCGAAGAACTCGTTAAGACATTAGTAAGTATGGAAAAAACAATTATATTCGTTTTACATATTAATCACGCCAATGAAATAGATGTTCCAGTCATCAACAATATAGCGATATTACACAAATTTAATATTATGGTATTGAACCAATCCGTTTTATTAAAAGGAATTAATGATTCGACTGAATCTTTAATTGCACTTTCTGAACGCCTAGTAGAAAACCAAGTAACACCTTATTACTTACACCTATTAGATCCTGTTGCCGGCGCTGCACATTTCGATGTTAATGAAGAACAAGCCAAAAAACTTATTAAAGAAATGCACCAATCTGTTTCAGGTTATCTTGTGCCTAAATTAGTTAAAGAAGAAGTCGGAAAAGCAGGCAAAACATGGCTCTAAATATAACTAAAGTTTATATGAATGGAGCCGTTACAGCTATTAAGAACGGGTTTCCTTCCCTCCCCCTTTAATCCGTTCAATTATTTTAAGCCGGGCTTATGACCCGGCTTTTTTATTATATGATATTTAATTTTCTAGCGCGGTGTCCTTCTTTAGTAATTCTAGAAAGTGGTTATATTTTCCGGCGTAAAATTTAACTAATTATTCTTCGCTTGGCAGATCAGGCAATGAAAACGGCGTGGACAATCCTAGCTGGCGCATGTAAATAATGCCGCCATGAGGTCGATCTATATCGGCGACTTCAAAGATATAATAAAAAATATCATCGGCCTGTTCTTGATTAACAACAACACTCAATACTTCTTTCTCTGCTTGCCCAGCAACACCTCGATACGCTAGCGGTGTTATTTTTCCCATTCCACGAGCAGAATTAATATTGGCTCTATTAATATTCTTTTCATCTCTTAATTTTATTAGAACAGGCAAAGCTAAACCTTTAGGCAATATGCAGGTAATTAATTTGTCATTTTTGAAGGTTGATATATCCATTGCTATTCTTTTCCGTCAAATAGACCCTTAAGCCTCGTTCGATAATTTATCAGCGATTTCTTTAGGTATATATGTTGCCGCTTTTTCCAAGGGTGTTACATACATAAGACCCATTCCCGGTGTATCAAGATTTCCGACAAGATATATTTTTTCAAATATACGATCTATTTGATCAGTAGCAACCACAATATTTACAATTTCTTTTTCTACTTCTACTGCAATACCTAATACACCAAGACGTTCTCTTACCCCTTCACCTCGGGCATAAAATACAGTCGCACCTTGTGCGCCGGCATCTTGAGCAGCTTTGACAATAGTATCTGCAATTCCTTTTTGAACAATACACGTAATCAATGCTACATCCGTTAGCACAACGATATTGCGTTTACTCATGGGCTGACTCCTTCTGTAGATTCTACTAATTTATCTTCACGTTCTCTGCGTTTCTTAACTTTCCATTGTATCCATAGACCTGTCGCCATCACTGACACAATCGGACCAATTGAGGCCATAGATAAAATACCAAAACCTTCTATAGCTCCCACAGCTTCACCAAAACCGAGTCCCATTGCTAATACTAATGGCACAGTTACCGGACCTGTAGTTACACCTGCACTATCCCAGGCAATATTGACAAACTCTTCAGTCGACACGTAAGTCAAAACAATCGCAAGCAGATAACCTGGAACAACGATATAAGCGATTGGAATCGCATATATAATTTTAAGAATACCTAAAGCAATGCCACAACCGACACCAAATGAAACCGCGTACATTAATAATTTCTTTCTAAATGCACCATTCGTCAAATTTTCAACTGTCATACCTAATGCATTTAATGCTGGTTCAGCCAGTGTTGCGCCAAAACCAAGTATCCATGCAAATGCAATGGCGATAAAGATGCCTAGAGTGAGATTGTATAAAGGAGAGCCATTAACAAGATCAACTTGAGTGAATGCACCGGGCACCAAACCACCTGATTGGCCGCCGAGTTTTGCCAGACCGTAACTTAAACCCACATTAAAAATAATCATCCCTATAACAGATAAACTAATGCCGTAAGCTATGGTGCCAGGATTTTTAATTTTTTCTTTCAAAATAAATATGAGGATAAATATCAAGAAGATCACTAGCGGAACTATGGCGCGAATACCAGACAGTAATTCAACATAAGGTGTTTTTTCATGCCAGTTTATTGTTGTCGCTAAATTACTGACAGAAGCCGCTTCTCTAATTATCATTTCTGGCGTTTCAACAAAGGAGACATAAATAGCCAAAAGTTCAACCGCGACTATGGGAAATAATGATGCGAGCGTAACAATACCAAAACCAGATAATGAGGATCTTCCTTTACCAGCCGAAGTGGCAATACCAATTCCCAGTGAAAGCACTAATGGTACAGTTACCGGTCCTGTAGTCACTGCACCACAATCCCATGCAAGACCAAGCATTTTACTCAATTCACTATTCGTCATTATATACAGCGTTAAACCAATAGTAGGTATTAACGACAAATAGATCAGAGGCTTTAAACTCCAGCCATAAATAAAGCGTAGTGTTCCCAAAACGGCAGCGAGACCAACCCCCATGCCAACCATCAACACAAGTACATCCGACCAATTATTTAATAGAGAATACAAATAAGGAGCGCTTTCAACATCGACAATTGCACCCGCCGCTTTTAATGCACCAATAGCAGGCTCAGCAAATGTGACACCTATACCGAGTAAAAAAGCAATGAGTAATACTGTTGGTAATTTGGCTTTTGATGGCAGAACATTACCTATTGTTTCACCAAACGGCATTAGCCCTACTTTTAAACCTTCCATGAAAAACATAAGGCCAATAATCACAGAGATTAAGCCTGCGGTAATAACCCAGGAGTCAGTGACATCCTGACGCAGTATCAATAGTTGAAATAGAATCAAATAAATAGCTAACGGCAATACCGCTTTAACCTGATCAATTAAGCGCACCTTAAAGTAAGGCTGTACCAGTCGATAAATGTCAATTGAACGTACTTGAAGTTTTGTTGGTCTATAAGCTAAATCGTTTCCGTCATGATCCTGCTTAATTTTAGGCGCCAGATCGTTATAACTCACCTCTTCCTGATGCATAGTTATTTCTCGGACAAGTGCACCAAAACGGATTTTTTTTATTATTGGCATGAGTTTATTTAAAAATATTAAATTTTTATAGATTCAGATTAAATTATGAAAATGTAATTAACAATAATATTATGGGACAGTATAAAAGTCATATAGACAAGCGAATTGATCTATGTCAAAGAGTACGAAATCGGGGTAATTACATACCGCGGCAATTATTAATCAATGTTATTCAGGAAACCTTTTCAATAACAACATCGTCATATCATCAGATTGAGACTTACGCCCAGTAAAAGTTGTAATAGACTCTTGTAAAAGTTTAATGATTTCATTTACGGATTTATCCTGATTTTCTTTTATCAATTCAACTACTCTTTCTATTCCAAACTCTTCGTCTTTGTTATTTTTTCCTTCATAACAGCCATCAGAAAACATGGCGACAATATCGCCTGGCGCAATAGAAAACTTAATTGGCGGTTCCATTTTTAATGGAACATCAATCCCCAAAGGAATTGACTGCGCTGCTAACCGTTCAACCGTGCCTTCTTTTTTACTAATAACTAATGTTGGCCCATGTCCGGCAGAAAAATACTTCGCTGAATGCGAATTCATACATAAAACGAGCGCAGTCATTGTTACAAATTGCCCTGCCCGCAAATCAGTATGTAACAACTGATTCACTCGCTCGATAATCTCAGATATTTTTTGATGTTCCCCCAGTATTGCCCGAAAATAAGCACGACTCGATACAGTTAACAATGCCGGTCCAATACCATGTCCAGCAACATCTGCTAACATAAAAATGGCCTGTTTAGGATCAGGCGTAACTAAATCATAATAATCACCACCAGCATGTTTAGCAGGCGTACTAAATGCAGCAACATCATATCCTTCCAGTATTGGCAATGGTGATGGCAATAAGTTTTTTTGTACTTCACTGGCCAGCTCCAACTCATCTTGCAATGCCATATCTTCTACTGCCACATCAACATAAGAACGTAATTCGCGCGTAACAAAATACATGACGGCTGTAGCAACAAACACCATCATCGACATGAACACATACAAATTATTTGGATGAGGGTTTAAATGTTGAAAATCACTGAAATATAATATTTTCAACACTAGTACTAAGTAACATACTGAACTAAGAAGCCCAGTTATTAATGTCAATTTTGGTGTTAAATGTAATGCTGATAGAGAAATAATAATTAATACAAATGAATAGCCGGGAGAGACTAAAATCGTAAATGGATTGTCACCAACATCGACAATCATAGCCATCGCAGCAACAGGCAAAAGACCTTCTACTATAGATTCGAAGTATCTTAAGAACTGCATAATCTGTTTTTTCTTTTTTATCGCATTACGAATAACAAGTAGATAAATTGACTCAAAACAGGCAAATACGAAAACGGTATACAATATTGAACGCCCTAATCCTATTTTCGATTCATGCGCAAAGAATAAATTATAAAAACCGATTAAAGAAACAACGGCTAAAACCATCAGCATGCCAATTGCACGCAAACGTTCGCTTTTTAATCTAAGAAATTGAAAATCAGTAAGTTTAGCTGCCATATGAAAAGTATATCAACAAATTGACATCACCATACTTGAATAAGTATAGAAACTAATAAATAAGAAAAAAACTATTTTTTGAATG
>JAJFKK010000150.1 GCA_021773245.1 Gammaproteobacteria bacterium
TTGAAATAGAGAAGGGCATACTGGAAAATGAATGTCGTTCTTTAATACAAACGTTCTTTAAAGAAAAAAGAGTTAAACAATGACAGACATTGCAACTCAACAAGCCGAACAACTCGCTGAATTGTTTTTAAAATGTTCAGGCAAGGTTGTAACGGCTGAATCCTGTACCGGTGGCGGATTGGCAGAAATATTAACGCGAATACCAGGAAGTTCTGCCTGGTATGAACGTGGTTTTGTAACGTATTCAAATGAATCTAAAAACGAGTTGTTATCTGTTCCTTTAGAAACACTTGAGCAGTACGGCGCAGTAAGTGAAGAAACAGCCACTGCTATGGCTGAAGGCGCATTAAATAATAGTCATGCTGAATATAGTGTTTCAATCACCGGCATTGCCGGACCAGATGGTGGTACGGAAGATAAACCCGTTGGTACAGTTTGTTTTGCTTGGTGTAAACGGGGCGAAAGAGGAACCGCCACACGAATTTGTTTTGATGGTGATCGTTTAAAAGTAAGAGACAAATCATGCTTACTAGCCATGCAAGGGTTGATAGAACGGCTACAAAAAGATTCTGAGTAATACTATTTAAAGCCAGGCAGCTTTAATTAAATTGTCTGGAATTTTATCTTTTATCTGTTCGTGCAATGCGGGTAGTTTTGACCAATGTACACCTTGTTTGTAATGGTGCGCTGTGTGATATCCCAGATTGCCTGTTGTTAAATTGAAAAAAGGATGTAAGTTATTTCTTGATGCTTCAAACTCATTACCTGTATCGAGTCCGGCGTGATGCTCATAGGTTGCCCATGATGTTAATAACAAACCCGAAACCATAGGTATAATAAATAAGAATAAGCCTGCTACAGGTTTATAGATAACGAGTGCGGCGACAATGCTAAATGTTAGCGCAGTATAAAATAAAAATTCTTTTTGTTTTTTAGGGTGTGATTTTCCAACCTGATATCCTCGATAATAGGCTGTTCCAGCAACATTGAATGTATATTCAAACTCACCCATGTCAGTCCCGTCTTTTCTTTTCCAGCGGCTTTCATCCTTTGATTGATTTAAAAAATTTAAATGATGACCAAGAACATGATGTAACAGCCATAAATTAGTCGTTACCCCTGTATGAAGGGCATAAAAGAATTCAAGCAGGCGATTGAGTGGTTTATCTTTAAATGTTGGTGTGTGTTGATGATGATGATTCCATGCACATATTTTTCCTTTCGGAATAATCATGACTATCCAATATGCAATGAAAATCCAGACATTTTCGCAGAGGCAATACAATGAAAAATCGACACAGGAAATAAACAGAATAATAGCAACAGGCAATCGATCTTCGGGAAACTTAAACATGAATAGTTTTACTTAATTAAAGGTGGTTATTAATTGAGATGCCTTTCAATATTTGATTATTTTTTCTTATTATATTCTTTGGGACAGTAGCTAGAAGGGTAGAATCCTATATGTCCCAGATAAGCGACAACCATACTGAATAAGTGCTTTCCCCTCAAGCGCTATATATTAAGTAAATGCCCAACCGGCAAATGGTTCTATCTCATCCCT
Organism: Gammaproteobacteria bacterium; assembly: GCA_021773245.1. Lineage (GTDB taxonomy): Bacteria > Pseudomonadota > Gammaproteobacteria > Eutrophobiales > Eutrophobiaceae > UBA7359. The sequence continues at coordinate 1,565 of JAJFKK010000150.1, forward strand.
GTTTAATACGATTAACTGATACTTATTTGGGTTTAACTCATGATTAGCAGTGGTATCGACTGAGAGTTGCTGCAAAAGATAGCCAATTAATGCACGGCGAACTTTTATTGTGATGATGTCATTCTCAGAGCCGTAATCGATTAATAGACTATTTTGCTTAACTCCATCGAGTTTTGGATGAGGTGTGAGTTCTACGGAGATTATTTCTGTCCAGTCATCATCGTACTGAGCGCTTGATTCAGCCTCGGTATCCAAACATTCGGCACTGACAAATCTTGAAAGAACAAAGTCTCTAAAATCGAATGTATCTTCATTATAAGCCCGGACATGCCAGCGGAAACCAGTATTCACCAAGGAATGAGGTTCAATAACTCTCTTTTCTGTACTGTCTTTCTGTGAAAGTGAATGGTAACTAACGATTAACTTTTTCTTACTATGAATGGCGCGGCTTATTTGCGCGAGTACGGTTTTATCAGGTAATCGACTGGGTAAAATCATGCTATCCACTGGAATACCAAATACCGATTCATCTTGATTTGGCCCACCGGCGACAGTCAAGTTGGACTCAATCATGGGTAATACGGTAGCTGGAGATAAATCAGCAAAGACTTCCTTAAATTCAGCACTGGGGACAAAGCCGAATACGGCGTGTTTGTAGAGCAGGTTTTCAGGGGCAATATCGCTGTAAAACTTTAGATCTTTGGTTGCTGCGGCATCCGAGATAGCAAAGGCCTTTGCGACATCACTACGTGTCACTACGCCCGTGTAATAGGCCATAAGCTCTATGTATTGTAGACGTTGACGTGTTGCCCACTTTATTTCATTTAACATTGTCACAATAGATTCTGCTCACATTCCAATCAGTAAAAGAGGAATTATACAAAATCAAGCAGGAGCCTGATAAAATATATTATATAGTAAAAAATGCTAAGGTAGTAAAAAGTATTGACATAGATAAAAGTATAAAATATAGTCTCTCCATAAATGCTGTTCAAGGGGAACGGCGATGTCGATTAACAATATATTTATTAAGGGGAGTATGGAAATGGCTAAAGCAAATCAAGAAGAAGATAAAAAAAGAGCATTAACTATGGCCTTGAGCCAAATTGAAAAACAGTTTGGTAAGGGTTCTGTAATGAAAATGGGCGATCAGACCATTGCAAAGATACCAACTGTCAGTACAGGTTCTCTTGGTTTAGACATAGCGCTAGGAGCAGGGGGCTTACCTTATGGTCGTGTTGTTGAAATCTACGGCCCAGAATCTTCTGGTAAAACGACCTTAACCTTATCCGCAATTGCAGAAGCACAAAAACAGGGTAAGACTTGTGCTTTTATCGATGCTGAGCATGCACTCGACCCTATCTATGCTGAAAAGTTAGGCGTCAATATTGATGAATTATTAGTTTCGCAACCGGATACGGGTGAGCAAGCGTTGGAAATCTGTGACATGTTAGTTCGTAGTGGCGCAGTTGAATTAGTAGTGATTGACTCTGTTGCGGCCTTGGTACCTAAAGCTGAAATTGAAGGTGAGATGGGAGATTCCCACATGGGTCTTGCCGCTCGGTTAATGTCACAAGCATTAAGAAAATTAACCGGTAATATTAAACGCGCTAATTGCTGTGTGATTTTTATTAACCAAATTCGTATGAAGATTGGCGTTATGTTTGGTAGCCCTGAAACTACAACCGGTGGTAATGCGTTGAAGTTTTATGCATCGGTTAGATTGGATATTCGTAGAATTGGCGCGATTAAGAAGGGTGATGAAATTGTCGGTAACGAAACGCGAGTGAAGGTTGTTAAGAACAAAATTGCTCCCCCATTTAAACAAGCTGAGTTTGAGATTCTTTACGGTGAAGGCATTTCACGTCTTGGCGAAGTGATAGACCTTGGCGTAAAACTTGAGCTTATTGATAAAGCAGGTGCATGGTATAGCTACAAGGATGATCGAATTGGTCAAGGCAAGGAAAATGTTCGAAATTTCTTAAAAGAAAATCCTGCCATAGCTGAAGAGATAGAAAGAAACATAAGAGAGCAATTACTACCAAAACTTGAGCCAGAAGATATGGATCAATCTGAGCCTAAAGAAATCCAGGAAGAGGCTGAAAAAGAAGGAGTAATAGCCTGAGTACCGAACGCCAGGAAGTCCTGCAGCGTGCATGTGACTTCCTGGGTCGGCGCGAACATAGTCGAAAGGAATTAGCGAATAAGCTTTCTCGACGTTGTTCTGATGAGGAATTGATTGAAGACCTTTTAGATACATTGAGTAGTGAAGGTCTACAGAGCGATGAACGCTTTACCGAGAGTTTCGTACATCACAGTCTTAATAAAGGCCAGGGGCCTAATAAGATTAAACAGGAGTTAAAACAGCGTGGTATTGATTCGAGTTTGATAGAACAATGCATGGAGTCGAAATCTATAGATTGGATGGGCTTGGCCGAAGAAGTCCGGTTAAAAAAATATGGCGAAACTATCCCAAACGATTACCAAAATAAGGCAAAACAATCTCGATTCCTATATAGTCGCGGTTTTAGCAGTGATGTTATTAACCAACTATTAAGATAATGAAAACCAGTAACGAAATTCGCCAATCATTTTTAGAATATTTTCAGTCAAAAGGACATGAAGTTGTCCCTAGTAGCTCTCTTGTCCCTTCTAACGATCCTACGCTTTTATTCACTAATGCGGGCATGGTGCAATTCAAGGATGTATTTCTTGGTAGGGAAAAACGTGATTACAATCGTGCAACTTCATCGCAACGTTGTGTTCGTGCCGGTGGTAAACATAATGATTTAGAAAACGTCGGTTATACCGCACGGCATCACACCTTTTTTGAGATGTTGGGTAACTTCAGTTTTGGTGATTATTTTAAAAAAGAAGCCATTACTTTTGCCTGGGAATATCTGACCGAAGTATTGAAAATTCCGGAATCGCGTCTTTGGATAACAGTATTTGAAGATGATGATGAAGCGGCTGATATTTGGCTAAAAGAAATAGGTGTTTCGCCCGAACGATTTAGTCGTTGCGGTGCAGAAGATAATTTTTGGTCGATGGGGGATACAGGCCCTTGTGGTCCGTGTAGTGAAATATTTTATGATCATGGTGAAGATATTCCGGGTGGCCCTCCAGGAAGTGAAGAAGCAGATCTTGATCGTTATGTTGAAATATGGAATTTGGTATTTACGCAATATGATCGTGATACAAAAGGTACTTTAAAGCCTATACCGCATCCTTCGGTTGATACAGGTATGGGGCTTGAGCGCATTACAGCCGTGATGCAAGAAGTGCATAATAATTTTGAAATTGAATTATTTGATAAAATTATTAAGTCAATAAAAGACTTGGTTAGTAATGATGATATTGATTTAACTTCAAGTCGTGTTGTTGCTGATCACATTCGATCATGTTCATTCTTAATTGCTGATGGTGTCATTCCTTCTAATGAAGGAAGAGGTTATGTACTGCGCCGTATAATTCGACGCGCTATTCGTCATGGAAATAAATTAGGTTTTACTACAACCTTTTTTCATAAGTTAGTTGCTGTGCTTGATCAATTAATGGGCGAAGCCTATCCGGAATTAAGCCGTTCTAAATTACAAATAGAAAATGTTTTGCTGAAAGAAGAAGAACGTTTTGCGGAAACATTAGAGCAAGGCTTAAAAGTACTGGATGATGTTACCGAAAAGATGGAAGGTAATGTTATTCAAGGCGATGATGTTTTTCGTTTATATGATACTTATGGTTTTCCTGTTGATCTTACAGCTGATATCGCACGCGAACGTAATCTGGAAGTGGATATGGATGGCTTTAATAAAGCCATGGCTGAACAACGCAGGCGCGCACGTGCCGCAAGTAAATTTGATGTCGGTGTTTCGGTTGAAACTGATGACAATTTAGTCAGTGCTTTTACCGGTTATGATCGATTAAAGCAAAAGACGACCATCATTGCGCTTTACCAGGACGGGCGTAATGTAAAGTCCCTGAATCAGGGTGATATTGGTGGTGTTATTTTATTAGAAACACCATTCTATGCGCAGTCAGGTGGACAAATCGGTGATAAAGGTGAGCTTTTTACGAATGATATATTCTTTGAAGTTGAAGATACCAAAAAGCAAGGTCAGTCACATATTCACTTAGGTGCTTTGCGCACAGGTTCGTTGAAAGTGGGCGATGTTGTGCGTGCTTCTGTCGATCAATCTTGTCGCTTAGCTATTATGCGTAATCATTCCGCTACTCACTTATTGCATGCCGCGTTAAGAAAAATACTCGGTGAGCATGTGTTACAAAAAGGATCGTTAGTTGCTGATGATCGTTTGCGTTTTGATTTTTCACATAACGAACCGGTAGCAAAAAAACAGTTAGTTGAAATCGAACGCTTGGTTAACGCACGAATCTTAGCTAATGAAGAAACACGCGTTCAGGTGATGTCTTTAGAAAAAGCAAAGGCATCAGGTGCAATGTCGTTGTTTGGTGAAAAGTATGAAGATATCGTACGAGTTTTAGACATTGCCGGTGATTTTTCTACGGAACTGTGTGGCGGGACTCATGTTGAACGTGCAGGTGATATTGGTTTATTCAAAATTATTTCTGAATCAGGTACGGCATCGGGCGTAAGACGAATTGAAGCAGTTTCAGGTATGGGTGCGTTAAACTGGATTGAAAACGCAGAAGATAAATTGCATCGCATTTCCGAACTTCTAAAAACAGACATGGAATCTGTTTATTCAAAATTATCTTTGCAATTGGATAAAACACGAAAAATTGAAAAAGAACTGGAACAACTCAAAGGGAAGTTAGCAAGTAGTGCGGGTTCCGATATGCTTGATGAAGCTGTGAAAATAGAAGGGATTAATGTCATCGCAAAATCTCTTGATAGTGCTGATCCAAAAACACTTCGCGATACAGTTGATCAATTGAAAAACAAACTTGGTACTGCAGCGATTGTCCTGGCAACAGTGAATGATTCTAAAGTGAGTTTAATTGCAGGCGTTACACAAGATAGCATTGATCAGATCAAAGCAGGCGATCTGGTAAATTTTGTTGCTCAACAGGTTGGTGGCAAAGGCGGTGGACGTCCGGATATGGCTCAAGCAGGAGGAAATGACCCATCAGGACTAGAAGAGGCTTTGAAAAATGTGCCAGTTTGGATTCGTGAACAACTTTCTAATTAAATTTTTAATTTTTTCGCATTCGCTTAATTACTTACATATCAATAACTTTTGTTAAACATCGAAAATGAAACTTACGTCGATGTCTAAAAACGACTGAAAACCTTATAATATAAGACGTTTTATTAATTTCAGCTGTTTCTATCTATTCACCTTTCGGCTAGAATCCCACGCTTTTTAGTACAGATAAAAGTAAAGGAATGGCATTAATAGTACAGAAATACGGTGGAACTTCCGTTGGTTCAGTAGAGCGAATTCAAGCAGTTGCTGACAAAGTTATTGAAACCCAAAAGCAAGGACACCAAGTTGTAGTAGTTGTTTCTGCTATGAGTGGTGAGACTGACCGTTTGTTGTCGTTAGCTAAAAATATAACACTAGCGCCTGCTCCGAGAGAGCTTGATGTATTATTGTCTACTGGTGAGCAAACAACTA
>JAJFKK010000016.1 GCA_021773245.1 Gammaproteobacteria bacterium
ACGATTAAACGCATTGATACACAAGGCCCGGGATTCTTTATGCGTAGTCATGAAAACACACCTTATGCATGGGTAGATGTGTTCTTTGGGCCAAATAAAGATGTCGTTCATGTCATCGACAAAGCTACTTTGAAAATTGTAAAAACACTTAAGCCGGAGCCGGGTAAAACGGCAGCGCATGTAGAGTTCACAAAAGATGGGCGCTACGCAATACTGAGTATCTGGGAAAACGATGGCGCGATTATAATTTACGATGCTAAGTCTCTCGAAGAGATTAAGCGACTCCCTATGAATAAGCCTTCTGGAAAATATAATGTGTATAATAAAATAACAAGATCCCGTGGCACCAGTCATTAACACTCCGTTTATTTTGCCAAAGCCTTATGTTACGAATTTGATTTCAACGTCATACGTATTTTTTAATGTCAGTTAGTTCGTTATAAAAAAATATTCTTTACAGCCGCTGCTGTTAATATGTAATGATAAATTGATCTATGACGATGCTTAGTATAAATAACAAAGTAATCATTACTATTTAAACATGCTTTTTAACTACACTCTTGATGTGCCAACTGATTATAGAAGGAATCTGGCTGTTGTCTGGTTCTGGTTGGCCGTGATCACTTTATTCGGTGCCGGAATTTTTTCAGTCTTGTTAGTTCTTGCGAGAACGCCGGTGATTGGTGAGCTTATTCCCTTCGTTGATTTTTTTCATACAGCATTGGTCATCCATGTAAACCTGTCTTCTTTAGTGTGGATATTATCATTTGCGAGTGTCTTATGGAGCCTTAACAGTCGGCCTATATTTCCGTGGTTTGCCAAATCGAGTTTTGCTGTTGTACTTCTAGGCACTTTGATAATTACTATTTCACCCTTTCTGGGTAGTGCAAACGCGCTTATGAGTAATTATATTCCTGTGCTGGACGATTCTCTTTTTCTTATCGGTCTAGTTATTTTTGGTTTGGGAATCGGTTTGCAAGTTGTCTTTAGTATGAGTGCAATGTTCAAGGTTGGTGAAACAATCAGTGGTCAGGGTGTTATTCGATTTGGATTAAATTGTGCAGCGATTGGTGTGTTTGTTGCACTCGCGGCATTTATTTGGTCATACATTACATTGCCCACGCAATTATCCAGTGAAGTTTATTACGAACTTCTGTTTTGGAGTGGCGGACATGTACTGCAATTTACCTATACCATATTAATGATGGTTGCCTGGTTATGGTTGTCTTCTAGTGCGGGATTATCTCTACCCATAAGTCCAAGAGTTGCCTTGTTCTTATTTATTGTCGGTTTGCTTTCAATCTTTATGACGCCGCTTGTTTACTATGCGTATGACGTTACCGATGTTTTACATCGACAAATGTTTACTATGTTGATGAGTTTTGGTGGGAGTTTGGCAATATTTCCGCTAAGCATGGCAGTATTACTTTCATTGTTTCAAATAAAACCAGAGTCACCGATAGAATCTTCAGCACATACAGCCTTATTGACTTCATTATTGTTGTTTGGGGTAGGCGGCATGATGGGTTTTATGATCGATGGCAATAACGTCAAGATCCCTGCTCATTATCATGGTTGTATTGTTGGTGTTTCACTGGCTCTGATGGGACTTAGTTATCAATTGTTACATGCGCTAGGTTTTAAGACGGTTAATTTTAAACTGTCGAAAATACAACTATGGCTTTATGCGACTGGACAGTTCCTGCATATAGCTGGTTTGGTTTGGTCTGGTGGCTATGGTGTTGAAAGGAAAGTTGCAGGTGCTGCTCAGGGCTTGAATTCAATGGAACGCATTGCCGGAATGGGCATAATGGGATTGGGTGGTTTGCTCTCAGCAATAGGGGGTTTTATGTTTATTGTGATTGTGCTTAGGGCGATGATAAATAAGAGAGATGAATAAGCGCAAAGTGCATACAGTTAAATAGTCTGTTTTACTTATTAGATTCGATATCGATAATAGAATTGAAAATATTTTTGTATTGCTTATGAATTACTTTACCGAAGAGAGGATCGTCCACATACTTAAAACCTGCTTCAATCTGAAGCCAGTCATTCTCTGTTAATAATTCATTTGCTTTGGGAAATATTTTAGTCTCTTCTGTATTCATATGTGAACGACAAAGGTCGATATAATTTTGTAACTGATTAACCAGCCTTTCTGCATTGTTATTTTCCTGTGTCTCTTTTATAAGCATTGTTAAATTGATTGCAGAGTCTGTTAATGTTTTATGCTCTTCCAATAGATGGTTAATCACTGACTCAATCTCTTTTTCTTTATGTCGAAGTATCTCAAAAACCAAGTCCTCTTTAGGGTGATGATAAAGATCAGGGTAATAAATAATATACTCAGAAATATTCCTAATTAAATCCAAATTCACATGGCCGCTCACTTTAAATTGTTTAATCTGATTTTCGATTATAGCCATCAACTTGTTAATATTAATATGCTCTTGTTGCAGTTCATTAAGCGTCGTTGACATTTGTATCGGTCTATTTTGTGTTTAAAGCGAACAGTATATTGTCCTAATGGTTATTGAATTTAAGGCGAATCAACATCGTTAGGTTAATCGTCGCGAATAATAAGCCAACGGCGAGTAAGTTATGTAACGTGTTTGTCCACAATGGCATGTTAGTTAATACGTTGACTATACCTAGAATAAATTCAGCAAAGAAAAGACAGCTTACTATCTTCATTGGTTTGTATAAGTAGGAATGATTACGTTTCACTGTTATTAATGCCGTTATGATTAAAAAAAGCAGAATAACGGCAATAAATCTATGACTGAATTGAATAATACTGGATGTTTCATCGAGCACCAGACGATAATTGCTATCCAGGTTTAAACGTCGAATTACATTAAAGCTATTAAATAAATTGTCGGATATATTTTCTGTATAGGAACACGTTAATAAATTAGGACAGGCAGAACCAGTATAGTTTGCACTGGCCCAGGCGCCACTAATAAGCTGAAGTGTTAATGTCGCTGAGACAAGAAACAAAACAAGAGGTGCAGAAGTAATCGCTCTATTTCGGGTTAATAATAACTGTCTCCAGACGAGTCCTGACAGAACAATACCACCCAGAATATTTCCCAGAGTGACAAGAGGTAAGCTTCGTGTTGGTGTCGCAATACCCAATATAGAAAGAAATAGAACAACAAGAAACATCAGTACCGGTAATAGTGGTGATATTTTTTTACGATAGTAAATTGCCATTAACATGATGATTAAAATATTGATGCCTAAAATGCTGGCAATGTAGCGATGCATAGCTCTAAATGTTTTAAATTCAGAATCAGGTATTACAAGACCTTTTGGGCCATCGGCAAAAGAAAGTTGGGCATAGCATTCAGGCCAAGGTTCGCAACCTAGACCCGCTTCACCTAATCTTATATGAGTACTAAGAAAAACAATCAATAATGACATTATTAAAGCGCTACAGTTGAGTAGGAAAAAAAACTTAAATGGATACGGATTATTTTTTGTGTTCTGCATGATCGCCTCAAGCATGAAAAAATGATGTAGTTGTTTTTATATGTGAAATGAGTAGATAATAAATAGATTAGAAATGCAATTTCCATAACGGCATTTTTTAAAAACGTTAAAAGATGGAAAAATTTCAAAAGAACGAATGTTATCCATAACTTGTTGTTAATCGGGATAGAAATAAATGGTAGAAATAGTCGCATACACCCTTGTCGGGATTATTCTTTATCTTGGTTCAGACTGGATTTTGGTGCAGATTGAAAATGCATCAGGTCGAAAATTTGAGAATCGCAGTCTGGTATTTTTTGCCATCATTTTGATACTTGCCCTAAGTTCCTTCACCGTAATAAGGCTTTTATCCCCTCAAATATAAAAAGCCCCGTTTTTTATTAGCTTGTTACCTCACTTGACCTAGATCAAGGATATCTTGTCTCGCACAGACTAGATTCAGACATTGAAAAATACTAATTATTTTAAAGGAGTCATTTCAATGTCTGAAGAAAATGATGTGTCTGATAAGGATGAAACACAGCCTGAACGCATACCAGCCATGCAGCAGATACTGGACAACCCTTTTCTATTACTCTTTATCGGCGTCACAATTCCAACCGTCTTTTATATTATCTGGGGCATTATGGAAATCGTCACAATTCCGGTAGCAAAATAACAATTTTAAGGAGATAGCATTATGTCGGTTACCCCTCCAAAAAATAAGTTGTGGTGGAATGAACCTATTCCAAAATCAGAACTTGTTTGGGTCATCATCGCATTTGTCTGGGGATTGATTATGTTTTTCATGATGATCTATTGGCATGTCTATGGTGAGCAAAATCTTTCCAATGAGGCGTATCGAATCACCGCTGAGGAATTTACTGTAAAGACAGAAGCCATGGTCGAAAAATATCAGGTGCGTGAAGAATCAGGCTATCCGGTTGTTCGTCCTCCTCCAGGTGAAGACATTTATATGATTGCTCGTCTCTGGCAGTGGTGGCCAATTCTGGAATTGGAAAAGGGACAGTCATATCGATTACATCTTTCTTCTCTGGATTGGATGCATGGCTTCTCATTACAACCAGTAAACATCAATTTACAAATTCACCCTGACTACGAAATGGTTATTACTATAACACCAACAACAACCGGTGAGTTTGGGATAGTGTGTAATGAATATTGCGGTATCGGACATCACACTATGCTTGGCAGAATGTACGTAGTCGATAACGGGGGAGCATAAATAATGGCAATTAAAGAAACATATAGAACATGCCAAACAACAGGGCTACGGGTTTATAAATCAGCAGAAGATTTAATTAAGATTAATGCTGTAGTAGCAGTGGTCTTCCTTCTTGTTGGTGGAATTTTTGGGATAATGGTGGCGTTAACTCGCTGGAAGGCAGTTCACTTATTACCTGCGGACTGGTTTTATCTCGCACTTACGGCACATGGAATCAATCTTCTTGTGGTCTGGATTATTTTCTTTGAAATCGCGGTAATGTATTTTGCCTCGGCAGTCCTATTGGGATGTCGCTTGGCGACACCAAGATGGGCTTGGACTGGTTTTGCCTTGATGTTAATTGGAGCAATTATTACTAATGTTGCTGTGCTACAAGGTGACTCGAGTGTAATGTTCACATCCTATGTCCCATTAATGGCAGCGCCTAGCTTCTATGTTGGGGTCATACTATTCGCAGTCGGTGCTTTGATAGGCACGTTTGTCTTTTTTGGCACCTTGGTTGTTGCTAAGAACGAAAATACCTACGAAGGCTCGGTGCCTTTAGTGACTTTTGGTGCGACGGTCGCAGCCATTATCGCGGTGTTTACGATTGCATCTGGTGCAATTATTCTCATACCTACTTTTCTTTGGTCCATAGGCTATGTCAATCATATTGATACCTTGATGTATCGAACTATATGGTGGGCGTTTGGACATTCATCGCAACAGATCAACGTCGCTGCACATATCTCAATCTGGTATTTAATCGCAGCAGTTACCTTAGGTGCAAAACCGTTATCAGAAAAGGTAAGTCGAGGTGCGTTCTTACTCTATATCCTGTTTCTTCAATTAGCGAGTGCGCATCATTTACTCGTTGACCCAGGTATAAGCTCAGAGTGGAAAATATTTAATACAAGTTATGCCATCTATCTGGCTGTACTCGGTAGTATGATTCACGGCTTAACGGTACCAGGTTCTATTGAAGCAGCACAACGCAAAAAAGGCTATACCAATGGTTTGTTTGAATGGTTGCGTAAAGCACCATGGGGTAACCCGGCATTTTCTGGAATGTTTATTTCCTTAATACTGTTTGGTTTCCTAGGTGGTATTTCCGGTGTTGTAATGGGTGTTGAACAAATCAATTTGATTATTCATAACACCATTTATGTTCCTGGGCATTTCCATGCAACTGTTGTTGCTGGAACTACGCTAGCTTTTATGGCGGTGACCTATTTGTTGATTCCGCTTATCTTTAGGCGAGAAATAATGTTCCCTAAGATGGCACAAGCTCAACCTTATGTCTTTGGCTTAGGTGTCACCGGTATATCGCTATTCATGATGGGAGCAGGGACTATGGGTGTTCCGCGACGTCATTGGGATATCTCTCAGGCTGATGCCGTTCTACCTTATGACTTTCCCGGCGTTGCAAACTTATTAATGGGTTTGAATGGCATGAGTGCATTGTTAGCAGGTCTTGGTGGGGCTATGTTTATACTGGTTGCAGTTGGATCAATATTCTTTGGTAAGAAAATTGTTGATGGTGCTGAAAAACCAGTTGCTGAACCAGAAGATGCAGCAGTTCTTAGTAAATACGGTAGCGAAGAGCATCCGGCCGTGCCAGGAACACTTGTGTTGGTAGCAGTCTTTTTCATAACCTTTGTACTTTATTACTATGTGAACTGGAAATATCTGGCTGAAGTCTGGCCTCTTCGCTAAGTAAAGGTATTTAAATAACAATGAGTGGCGTAATTAGTGAGATAGTTTCTGTATGTAAGCTCAGGATCGGATTTGCGATCATGTTAACTGGACTTGCAGGTCTTGCTATTACGCCCGGTTCAATGCCGGAAACATGGAAAATATTTTTATTTTCATTCGCCATTTTACTTTCTTCTGCAAGTGCCGGTGCATTCAATCAGTTTATTGAACGAGAACTTGATGCCAAGATGAAGCGCACAAGAAATCGACCCTTTGTAACAGGTCGATTTCAGGCAGATAAATACTGGTTGTCTGTTATTGGTCTGATGTTGCTCATTTCTGTGATAACAACTTCAATGGCGATCAATACAGTCGCCGCACTTTATGTTTTTCTAGGCGCATTTACCTATGGTGTTGTTTATACCGTTTGGTTAAAACAACGAACCTGGCTCAATATCGTCATAGGTGGTTTATCAGGTAGTTTTGCTGTGCTCGGTGGTGCAGCCGTGGTTGATCCTTCGTTATCGGCCGCTCCAATCTTGTTGGCAATAGTCTTATTTCTATGGACTCCGCCTCATTTCTGGAGTTTGGCATTTGTATTTGCCAATGATTACAAACAAGCTGGTGTACCGATGTTACCGGCAGTGTTCGAAAAGCCGGTTGCAGCAAAAATTATATTCGCGCATACGCTGGCATTAGTACTGGTTTCAATACTGCCTTATTTTTATGGTTTAGGCTGGATTTATCTATTGGGTGCACTTAGTGGTGGTTTATACTTTTTAAAGACTAGTTTTGATTTGGTACAGCAGCCATCTATAGAGACTGCTCGAAAAAATTTCCGTGCTTCATTATTTCAATTAAGCTTATTACTATGCTCATGTTTTCTGGATGTATCATTAATTTAATTTATGTGGAAATCATGTGTCATCTCTCCTAGCTAAAGCAATATGTATTGATCATATAAAAAAAACAAATATTTCATTTTTAGTAAAAGTTAGTTTTGTTTTTTTTATTCTCTTATCTTTCGAAGTACTGTCAGCTAATCACGATGCCCATACATCTGATAAATATGACAAAGATAAGGCATTTGAATTTAGCCAAGCTGCCTTAAATCGTTCTATAGGTAGTTATAAGTTTCTAAATCAGGATAAAGAGCCTGTCGATATCACACAATATCGAGGTAAGCCACTTGTCATTAGTTTAATCTACACTAGTTGCCATCATATTTGCCCGACATTAACTAACCATCTTGCTCAAGTTGTGGATATCGCACGTGAAGCTTTAGGTGATGATAGTTTTTCTGTTGTCACAATCGGTTTCGATACTGCTGAAGATACGCCGGAGCGTATGCGTCTTTATGCGCGTGAACGAAATATAAATTTATTGAATTGGGAATTTCTTAGCACCGATAATGAGTCGATTGAGAAACTTGCAAATGACGTAGGTTTTATTTTTTTCAAATCACCTAAAGGTTTTGATCACTTGTCACAAACAACCTTATTAGATGGTGAAGGAAAAGTTTACAGACAAATTTATGGTGTAAAATATGATTCACCACTTTTGGTTGAACCATTAAAAGAATTGGTTTTCGGCAAACGTTCCGAATCTAATGTCGTTCAAGGCTGGATAAATAATATACGTTTATTTTGTACGATTTATGATCCCCATAGTGGTCGCTATGAGTTTGATTATTCCATTTTTATAGGTATAGCAATGGGCTTTATCATCCTTGGTGCAATTGCGGTTTTTATTGTGCGTGAATGGCGTCAGAATAAAAGTAAGGGAGTTTCTTAGAACGTGTTAGCACTAAAAAAAATTTTAAGAATAGGTTTTGAGCATGTAGAGGACTGGTTTGATATTGTTTTCGGTGCTAAATGGAATCCCTTTTACCAATTGGGTGCCTTGGGTTGGTTTTATTACTGGATAGTTGTTGTCAGCGGTTTTTATCTATACATCTTTTTCGATACGGGTGTTACTCAGGCGTATCAATCTCTTGAGTATCTGACCCATGAACAGTGGTACGCTGGTGGTCTCATGCGTAGTTTACATCGTTATGCTTCAGATGCTCTGGTTGTAATGATGATGGTGCATCTTTTACGTGAGTTCGCTATGGATCGATTCCGAAGCCCACGTTGGTTTGCCTGGTTTACAGGAGCCCCCATGCTTTGGTTGGTTTTTGCTGCGGGTATTTCCGGATACTGGATGGTTTGGGATCAGCTTGCTCAATATATCGCTATAACCACAGCAGAATTTCTAGATGCACTACCTATATTTGGTGAATCAATCGCGCGTAACTTTTTAACTGATGCCAAGTTGAGCGGTCGTTTTTTTACGTTGATGGTCTTTATGCATATCGCCTTACCTTTATTTCTGTTGTTTGTAATGTGGATACATATACAAAGACATGCTACTCCAAAGGTTAATCCACCGAAGGAACTCGCTATAGCTACGCTTAGCATGTTATTGATACTTTCTTTTATGAAACCGGCACTAAGCCAGGCACCTGCTGATTTAAGTATCGTTCCTACCACAGTCAACCTAGACTGGTTTTATATGCCAATCTACCCGGTTATGAATAATGTCTCCGGCTTAACTGTCTGGATACTGCTTATCGGTGCAACATTATTGTTAATGTTAGTGCCATGGATGCCACCAGGTAAGCGTGCTGCTGTCGCGGTCGTACATCTCGATAACTGCAATGGTTGTAGCCGTTGTGCTGCGGACTGTCCATTTAGTGCGATCGATATGGAACCACGCAGTGATGGTAGTGCTTATAAGTTGGAAGCTGTTGTTGATGCCAGTAATTGTGTTAGCTGCGGAATATGCGTTGGTTCTTGTCCAACGGCAACACCTTTTAGAACAAAGTCTGAATTATCTCCAGGAATAGAATTACCTGACGATAAAATTAAAGAACTGAGAGAGAAGACGATTGCCGCATCAAGTAATTTGACTGGTGATGATCGCGTCATTGTTTATGGTTGTCAGGATAGTCTCGATCCAGCAAAACTGGCTGAGGCAAAGGTAGGTATTGTCACAATGCCTTGTATCGGTATGTTGCCTCCCTCATTTATTGATTTCGTCTTATCGAAAAAATTGGCTGATGGTGTTTTTCTTACAGGATGTCGTGATGGTGACTGTGATTTTCGTCTCGGCATAAGGTGGACTGATGACCGGTTAGCGGGTGAACGTGATCCCCGCATACGTAAACGGGTAAATCAGGATCGCATTGGTAAATACTGGGCAGGCATGACCCGTCGAAAAGAATTTTTTAAAGAACTAACAGCGTTTCGCCTACGCTTGAATAAACTTGAATCTTCCCAAGCTGAAGACAAGATTAAAACAAACGATAGTAGCGAGAAAATTGATGCTTAAGTTCAGTCGGCTACTTGCTCAAGTTATTTCGTTTGCCGTATTTGGGGTAGCGCTTGCTTATTTCTCTAATTCGCCAAGCTATACTTATCACGATGCCGAGATGGCATTGATTATGGTGAGTTTTAGTCATTCAAGTGAGCGTAAAGAAGAGTGTCGTCGTTTTACGCCGGAAGAGATAGCAGCAACAGCAGCAAATATGCGACGGCCTATGGACTGTAAGCGAGAACGGGTACCCGTCTATATTGAAGTTATGTTGGATGGTGAGAATTTATTAAGTAAATCTTATAATCCTACAGGTTTGTCTAAAGATGGTGCCTCTTCTATCTATGAAAGAATTACAGTCAAACCAGGGCAACATCATTTGCTTGTAAAACTCAGAGACAGTGGTCGAGAAGAGGGTTTTGATTATGAAAGTGATACTACAATCAATATTAAAGCTAAAGAACTTTTTGTTATAGATTTCAGAAAAGAGCTTGGCGGCTTTTATTTTAAGCGAGATGAATAGTATGGAATTAGTAGAGTGGCGAGATAATTTTAAAATCGGTATAGAAGAAGTCGATTTTGAGCACCAGGAATTAATCCAATTAATTAATGAGTCATATAATGAAGCGAAAAAAGAAGAATCCACTTTAGCCGTATTGGATTCACTTGGAGAAATCTTCGTACAAATATCGGCACATTTTGCTTTGGAAGAAAAGGAAATGAAAGAGTTGAAATACGATCAATATGAAGATCATAAAGAAGATCATGAAGATCTATTGGATAGCATAAGAGACATAATGGATGACTATGAAGAAAGTAAGATGCTAGATGAAGAAGAGTTTGGTGAACGCTTGAAAGGCTGGTTTGTAAATCATTTCAGTACAAAAGATGCAAGACTACATAAGTTTTTACATCATTAATTAGTTTAATAAATAGGAGGAAGTAAAGTAATGAAAATTAAATCTATAATATTATTGGCTTTGATGAGTAGCTTGCCGGCAATGTCTTATGCTGGTGGTGATGCTGCTGCTGGTAAATCAAAATCAGCAATGTGTGCCGCATGTCATGGTGGTGAAGGTATCAGTGCTAATGGGATGTGGCCAAATCTAGCCGGACAAAAAGATGCTTATCTAATTAAACAGATGAAAGCTTTTCGTGATGGCGACAGAAAAGATCCAATGATGTCACCTATGGCCGCCGCATTAAGCGATGATGATATTGCAAATCTGGCAGCCTTTTATAGTAGTTTATAAATAAGAGTCGAGACTGAAAGGAAGAAGGATGTCCGTATGACATCCCTCTTTTTTTTTATTTAAAATTTGTAACTTACTTAATTCTGAGCAAGTTGAACAACAGGACTATATGAGATAACAAATCAGGTTCAATGAATAATAAATAGTGTTATTTAGAGAAGTTAAAAATTAATTTACAATAATCACTACTGATACTGGGCATTATGGATAAAACAAATACATCGACTTCAAATACTGCCTTGTTCAATCTGGGTTTCAGAATTTTTTTTCTTGGTGCAACAGTATACTCAATAGTGACGATTCTGTTCTGGATAGGGCTGTTTTCATTTAATATTTCTTTGCCTATATCAGGTCTCTCAATGTTTCAATGGCATGCTCATGAAATGGTTTTTGGCTATGCTATGGCGGTGATTGCCGGATTTTTGTTAACCGCAGTTAAAAACTGGACGGGTATTCAAACGGTTCACGGTCGACCTTTGGCTTTGATGTTTTGTTTATGGTTAGTTGCAAGACTGCTATTTTTATTTGGTTCGACATTCATTCATATTGCCGCAGTTTTTGATCTGTTATTTATTCTTTCGGTAATTGTTGCCGTAGCATACCCGATTATTAAATCGAAAAACTGGAGACAACTTGGAATACTCTCAAAGCTGGTGTTACTTGCTGTTGCTAATTTATGCTTTTACTTGGGATTTATAGGGTTTCTGGAACAAGGGCTCTATTGGGGTGTTTACGGTGGTTTGTATCTGGTTATCGGTTTAATACTAACCCTCGGAAGCAGAGTAATTCCTTTCTTCATTCAAGGTGGCGTAGAAAAACCAGTACAACTATATAACCCCAAATGGATAACGTTATTGGGTTTAGTTATCTTTCTTATCTTTTTTATATCTGAATTATTTCTTCATGATGAAAATATTTCAGGAATAACATCAGTAGCTTTGTTCATCCTTTATTCTGT
>JAJFKK010000151.1 GCA_021773245.1 Gammaproteobacteria bacterium
GCACAATCGCGGTGACCGTGGTGTTGTCTTCACCTAAGGTGTCTGCTGTTGCATCACCGGTGCCGGTAATCACATTACCGGTGACATTGCTGCCGCCTTCATCGGTGGCGCCGGTGTCCGCTACCGCCGTTGGTGCGGTAACGGTAATTAAAATGTCTAAACTGTCGTTTGCTGTATCACCATCGTCATCGGTGACTATTATTGCGATCGTGTCGACTACTTCTCCGCCACTGTGGTCTTCTGCTGTTGAGGCATAGGTGTAACTCACTACACCGGTGCCGCTGTTATAACCCGTTATCGTAATCGTACCGCCTTCATCAGGGGTCACAATTGCGACTGGTAAACCACTGGTTAAGGTTGCTTCTGTAATGACGGTGCCGCCAACTGTAATAGAAGCTAAACCGTCGTCTGCACTAATCGTAAAACTGCTGCTTACCGCACTGCCGGCTTCAACGGTAGTTTCTTCACCGGTGGCACCTGCGTTGTTATCAGTAATCGTTACTGTAGGACCAAGCGTATCTATCGTGATTGAGTTAGTCCCCTGAAGCGCACCGCCTGTTCCGGTATTACCTTGGTCATTTACTGTAACTGTAAATGTCGCATCCGTTGTTGGTGAGCCTGCTGCGGTATAAACAATCGTGCCTGTGCCACCGTCGGTTAACAGGTTATCGATTTGTGAAACTGAACCTGTAATTTGTACAGAGTTACTACCGTTGCCACTTACGATTGTGACACCCGAATCGCCTGTTGCTGTTGTGATTGTGCCTTCATCTACTGATAAGGTTAGCGTTACTGTTTGACCTCTATCATCAACTTCACTAACAGTGAAACCTGTACCATGTATGTCAATTGGTGATCCTGGATATGCGAGTTCTGATCCGGGTGCACCGACGACGGGCGCATCATTTACAGCTATAACTTCAACAGTTGCACTTATACCTAAACCTGTTGTTTGGTTTGAACTCGTGCCGCTATCGGTAATGCTTTCTATTGTTACTACTCGATTACCTGCGGTTGGATCTTCGGCAACATTATTTTGATAACTCATGTTATCAACGACGGTTTGTATTGCTGCTTCGGTTGCACCTGTAGTCGTTAAGGTTACGGTCGCTGTTGTACCAGTAACTGATACTGAATAAGTGTAACTACCAGTAACACCGGTATTACCATTAGTCAGTGATACTGCTGTGCCATCTATATTAAGTACTTCACTTGCAGCATCATTAAGGTTCGTTACGCTAAAGGTGATTTCTTCAACAGTTCTGTTATTCGTTCCTGTATCAATGACAACGCTATCGAATAGATCGACATTGGTATCTACATTTTCTGTAAAGGTAATGCTTGTATCGGGCGTTGCCGTTAAAGTTGGTGGTGTATCAATATCATAAATCGTTGTTGTTACTGAGGTATCGCTACCCAGTACAGCCGTGCCAGTCCCACCCGGTGTACCGATCGAAAGGCTATAATCTTCTGGGCCATCTGGTGCATCAACTACCGCTGAAAGATCAACAACCAGATCGTTCATTGAAGCTGTTGGTTGAGAAAACCTTATGTTGCTGTTATCAGCAATGCTTGCTGTGCCAAAAGAATGTTGGGTGAAGTTTGCAGCCGTACCATCACTGACACCGATCGTTGCAGAAGCACCATTGGTATTTCCTGACGCGAAGTTAACGTCTAAATATCTAACTTCTATATCATTGGAACCCTCGAACAACACAACCTGGAACGTACCTCTATTACCTGTGCCACCACCATAAGGCACGATATCGTCATACTGAACAATAAGGACGTTGACGCCGCCTTCAGTTGTTTGGCTGATAAAAACATCATTACTGTCTCCGTCAGACGGATTGAAATCATCCCATAAGGCAGCGATACCCGGTAACGCAACACCGCCACCGCCGGCAGTAGAGTTCATTAATCCACCTGTTGCTAAATTATCGTTACCGTACTCGGCTACTCCACCACCAAAGGTGAGAGTCCCGTTTGATCCGACAAAGACATTTGTATAAGTCGTACCATAGAAATCAAAATTAAACCCTATAGCCTGTGACGAACTGGCGTCATCACCCAAGGGTATTATTGTTCCAGATCCATCACCGCCTGAACCGACATTACTTATATCATTAAAATTTGCAGTCGAATTATCGTACGTTGATGTATAAGGATTTGATGGGGCTGTATAGGTCAGCGTATTAGTGCCAGCGTCATAGGCAAGATCTGTTCGTGCACCAATAGCTGCAGTTACTGCCGCATCAAGCGCACCAGTATCGGTACCCACTATTGCAGTTATATCTGCTGTTGATAAAACAATCGTCACTGTTTCGCCGGCCGAAAGTAATTCTGCACCCGTTAGACTAATTGTATAAGACGCGTTGTTACCTTCAGTTACATTACTATCACCGGTTATATTCCATTCCGGTGTGGTAATGACTTTCACTTCACTCGTCGTAGCATCAACGACGTTGTTTGTACCGTCAGTGGTTGTTACTGAAACATCAAATGTATTCACCGCCAGAGTTTGTCCAGCAGTGGCTAAGTTTAATGTCCAGTTACCGCTAAGATCTGTAGTCAATGCAGCATGAGTGCCTAATATATAGGTAGAACCATCAACAGTAACCTGTAGACCTGTGGCTGTAGCATCAGCTTCGTCAAAGGTACCCGTAATAGTAGGTTGAGTATTTGCAGTTACTAATGTGTTAACAGTTGGTGTACCAAATACATCTAAGGTTGTCGTAGCGACTGCACTGTTAATATCACCATCGTTTACAGTAAATGTAATGGTTCGATCAGATCCATCGACCGTCGCATTTGTATTTGCGAAGGTTATGGCTTGTAAAGCAGTTTGGTATTCAGCCAAGGTCGCTGTACCAGTTAAACCGATTGTATTGCCCACTACATTCGCAGTAATACCTGCCGGTAATGTTCCAGTAACAGCGATAACATCACCAGCTTGGGCATTGGTTAATATAATCGTTGCTGATTCAATATTGGTATCATCGACATCGGTAATGCTTATATCTGTATCGACAATGGTAGTTGCTGCAACGCCTGTTACTGTTGGAATAATAGTTTTATTAAAATCATTACTTGTTGCACCTGAACTATCGTTTGCATCGAGATCCAAATCTGGTGCTTCTGCAACTGGTGTAACATTAATTGTAATCGTATTTGCTGTCGTGTCGGTGTCGTTAGCTGCGCCACTGTCATCGACTACTTGAAAAGTAAAGCTATCGTAAGCATTACCGTTTGCATTTGCAGCAGGTTGGAAAGTTAATTGGTTATTATTAATGTCGGTAATACTAATCGTACTACCAGCGGTAATTATTTCGCTGGGAAGTATTACTCCATTATTATCCGCATCATTAAATAACACACCATTCGTTGGTATGGTTGTTATTAATACGCCCGATAGTGCATCGCCAGTATCAACATCAGTAAAACCAAAATCAGTTGCTGAGAAAACTAAATCTGTATCTTCTAATGTGGTTAAAGTGTTATCCGCACCGGCAGGTTCATCATTAGTCGCGGCTACGGTTATAGTAGTTGTTGTCGTGTTCGAATTATCATCACCATCGTTTACTGTAATGTTAATTACGCGTGCTGTTGTATTCGGATTGTCACTGGTGTTATTAAACGTAATTTGTTGCAAAGCCGTTTGGTATTCAGCAAGCGTCGCAGAACCAGTTAAAATAATATTAGTTGCTGTTGAAGCACCGTCTACTGTGATACCTGCAGGTAACGTTCCTGTCATAGCAAACACATCATCAGTTTGCACATTAGTTAAGGTAATTGTTGCAGACTCTATATTAGTGTCATCAACATCCGTAATGGTGACATCGGTATCAACTATGGTTACTGCACCGGTAACATCTTCAGTAAATGTCGTAGCATAATTATTTCCACCTGCACTTAAATCAAGATCAAGTGTCGGCGCATCGTTAACATTATTAATAGTGATTGTAACGGTAGCTGTTGTTGTGTTGGTACCATCGGATACCGTATATTGGAAACTATCTGTAGTCGGCGTTAAGCCTTCAAACTGATCGTTAGGATCATAGTCATAACTACCATCGGCATTGAGCGTGACTAATGCGCCTGATGGTAATGTAACCTGACTGCCTATGGTCGCTACACCATTAATCTCTGTAACTGTTAAAGGCCCTAAGGCAACTGAATCATAGTTTTGTTGTACTTCTGTTGAATCAAGTGCGTTGTTTTCGTAAAAACGGAAGATGGCGACTTCACCTTCAAAATTATTTGCACCATCATTTATGGCCATGCCAGATTCATTATCACCTATTGCAGCATCATCACCATTTGCCCAATCTTCAAGGTTGTTATCGGTATCTGTACCGTATGCAACACCATTCACATATAAGGTCATTCGGTCGGTGTCGCCCGTTACATCGCGTTCATACACTGCCGCAACCTGAATAAATTCAGACGTTATTTCAGCTAAGGTCAAACCTACATCCGTTACTAAATCAACATTAACCTGTCCGGTAGCACCACCATCTACTATAAAATAACGTAGCGTTGTACCATCTAGCGTAATTGACATACCATCAGAAGAATCACCCGTTTCAAAGATGACATCGTTATCAGTGGTATCTGCTGGTTTGAACCATATTTCAAAGGTGGCATCAGCATTCTCTGATATAGCTGCCTCGCCATGACCAAAACCTTCATCGTCACCATCCGATGTCGGGTCATAATTAAACGCACTACCTGAACCATTAAGCAAAAAGGCGCTAGTGATACCTGGCAGGTTAGTCGTTGGATTACTTACAAAGGTTGTGTTTCCGTCATAGAAAAATTCATCGCTGGCACCGCCCTGGCTTTGCCCGGTAATACTATTTTCCCATGCACCATCACTGCTAGATTCATTCGCTGCATCAAGGTTAATTCTGAGGTTAGTCGTTACTGCTGAAGGTGCTGGGTTAAGATCGGTGTCATTGGCCAAAACACCAGACGCTGCATTAACTGACACAGGTGTATCTTCATCAGTCGTGGCTGAATCAGGGAGGGCTGTAATTTCCGGATCAGAAACAGTAATGGTACTGGTCGCAACTGCACTGTTTGTATCACCATCATTTACTGTTACAGCAAAGGTTCGTGCACCTGATGTAGCTGAAGCTAAGGTGTTTTGATATGACGTGGCTGCCAATACTTCTTGAGATTGTGCAAGTGTCATCTCACCGCCACCATTACGAGTGATCGTAATTACGCCAGTTCCACTAACATAAGATATGTCATATACGACACCACTAACGGTAGCAGTAGTAGTGGTGTTTGCGTTTAATGCAAATGTCGTGGCACCAATGGTTAATACTTCATCAGCACCATCTTGAATACCAGCAAAGGTAATTCCAATATTTGCTAATGAGGTATCATCAGCATCCGTTACTGTTACACCCGCATTGACGATAGTTAATGTTGGATCACCTTGTTGGAAAGTTGCTGAGTAATCTGCACCAGCGGTTGCACCATTTAAATCAACAACCGGCGCATCATTCACCGGCACCACGTTCACGGTAGATGTCGCGCCCACTGAGTTATCATCACCGTCGTTCACAACCCAGGTAATCGTACGGTTTCCACCTGTTGGATTGTCATCATTGGTATTGTCGTAAGTGACGCTTTCAAGTACTGCTTCATATTGCGCTAACGTTGCTGAACCGCTTAAGCTCAATACACCGGTTGCACTGTTATAGCTGCCAGTAATTCCCGATGCAGCAGTAAAGGCCAATACGTCTTCACTCGTTACCAGACCGCCACTAATCGTAATAGTCGCTGATTCAATATTCGTATCATCAACGTCGCCAACTGTTAAGGTACTGTCGATCGTGATGGGGGAGTCACTCTCGTTAAAGGTGACCGTTGCTCCTGCACCTGTCACTGTCGGAGCTGTATTGACCGGAACAACATTTACTGTACTGGTCGTCCCTGCTGAGTTGAACTCGCCGTCATTCACTACCCAGGTAATCGTTCGATTACTTCCATTAGGATTAATATCATTGGTATTGTCGTAAGTAACGGTTTCAAGTACGGCTTCGTACTGCGCTAACGTTGCTGATCCGCTTAAACTCAAAACACCTGTTGCTGAATCGTAACTACCGGAAATACCCGAGGCTGCGGTAAACGCCAAAACGTCTTCACTTGTAACTAGTCCACCACTAATGGTAATCGTTGCTGATTCAATATGAGTATCGTCAATATCACCGACAGTTAAATTCGCATCGATAACAACCGGACTATCACTTTCATTAAAGGTGACTGTCGTACCAGCGTCGGTTACCGTTGGTGGATCGTTGACTGGGTTTACAGTGATATTAACAACGTCTGTATCATCCGCTGTACCACCATCGGCATCGGCTGACGTCATGGTTAACGTATCGGTACCATTAAAGTTTGGATCACCTTGATACTGTAATGTTGCGAGCGCGGCATTAATTTGAGTTTGTGTGCCGCTCAAAGTTAATGTGCTAGTTCCATTGACACCACCGCTAATGGTCGCACCACCAGCAAGACTGACTGTTAAGTCTCCATTTACAACCGTTAACTGAACCGTTGCTATATCGCCATCTGTATCGTTAACACTAATTCCTGTTAGAGTAGTTAGTGTATCTTCCGTTGCTGTTTGATCACCGATTGTATTGACCGGTGGGTTTTCTATATTGGTTAAACTGATCGTACTAACCGCACTGTTACTGGCGACACCGTCATCTGCAGTAATAGTAAAAGTTCTCGCTGGTGCCAACGTGGCAGAACCGTCATCATTTTGATAAGTGATGCCTTCTAATACTGCTGTCGCTTCTGCAAGGGTTAATGCATTTCCATCTGTATCAGTAATAGTAATAGTTTGTTTATTACTGTTATCGAAATCCACAGCATCATAAAAAACATCGACGACGACACCACCGACGGTGACATTATTCAAGATGGCATCATTGGTACCGTCTAGTAAAATTTGCCCTGATCCGAAATTCAGGATTTCATTGGCGCCGTCAGCGATATTCTCTGCAATAATTTGCAAGGTAACATCGTCCAACTCGGTATCCGTCAAATTGACATTGCCGCTGGTAATGCTGACCGGTGTTCCGCCTTCAGTGAATGTATCTGAATGCGTTGTATCAACTGCGCCATCACTTGAATCAAGATCTAAAACAGGTGCTGCATTACCCGTGGTATTGATGATGACGGAGCTGGAACCAATAAGATTACCGCCAGTACCGGTATTACCCATGTCATTAACACTGACTGTAAACGTATCATCACCAGCTACGCCACCCAATGTTGTGTACTGAATGGTTCCAGTGGTGAAGTCACGTAAAAAATTATCGATTTCAGAAAGAGAACCAGTCAGTGTTACTGAAGAACTACCATTACCCGTGATAGATCCTAAACCAGAATTCCCTGCCGCAACTGTAATATTGCCGTCATTACTCGATAAGGTAACGACAAGATTCGATGCCGATCCGGCATCAACATCGTGTACATGAAAACCGGTGCCATGAATATCCATCCCTGCTGTATAAGCCAGTGGCAATACGGGTGCAGTGACTATGGGAGCATCATTAACGGCAACAACCGTTACTGTTTCAGTTATTCCAATACCTGTCGTTTGGTTATTACTTGCACCACTATCGGTAATGCTTTCGATTGTGACGGTGCGGTTACCTGCAGTCGGTGTATCAACCAGGTTGTTTCGATAACTCATGTCATCAACCAGAGTTTGTATATCCGTATTACTTGCGCCGGTCGTGTTTAATGTCACGGTGAAATCGTCACCGCCGTTATCAACTACGGTATAGGTATAACCACTGGCTGTAGTTCCAGTACCCGCCTCCATCTTTATAGCGACGCCATCAATGTTTAATACTTCATTCGCACCATCAACGGCATTGGTAACATCGAATTCAATTTCATCGATAGTTTGTGTGGCTTCGATGGGATCGATTGTTACTGTGTCAAAAAGATCTTTGCTGGTGTCGCCTTCGGTAAAGTTGGTTGTGCCATCCGGTGTCGCAGTTAAGGTTGGAGCCGTTAAACTTTCGTAAATAACCGTGTTAGTGCTATTGGCCGAAGTTGAGACGGTACTCGTATTCAAAGAACCGCCGCTGCCGCCCGTTAAAGTTATACCGTAATTTTCTGTACCTTCAGCGGCTGGTGACGTACCGGTACTTACACTGATGGTTACGTCAGTTAAAGCAGCAGGCGTAGCAGGTGATTCATAAATTAATTGGAAACTACCAGAGACATAACTAAGATTTGCATTACCTGCTGCTGCGGTGATCAAGGCCTGATCGAGATCGTAATCTTCACCTGCAGCCCCACCTTCTGTCGCTGTTCCACTCGTCGCGAAATCAACGGCGATGGTTTCTCCGGTTGCTAATGATTCTGCGCCAATAAGGCTTAATGTATAGGTTGCAGTACCACCTTCTAAAACATCGACATCACCTGTGAATGACCATTCCGGATTTAGAATAATCGTTACTTCGTCTGTGGTTTGATCGATGACTGTATCGGTACCGTCGGTAGTGGATACTGAAACATTGTATGTGTTGACCGCTAAGGTTTGTCCAGACGCCGATAGGTCTAATGACCAGTTACCATTGGCATCGGTGGTTAATGCATCATTAATTCCGCCGCCACCCAAAGTATAGGTCGTACCATTAACCGTAACTTGAAGACCCGTTGAGCTTGCTGAGCCAATGTCCCAAGTACCGGTGATTGTTGGCTGGGTATCGGTGGTTGTGAGATTATTGACTTCTGGGGTACCAAAGACCTCAATCGTTGCTGTTGCGACGGGACTATCGATATCACCATTATTAATGGTGACTTCGATTGTTCTATCTGTGCCATCAATTGTCGTTGTATTGGTATTTTCAAAAGTAATTGCTTTTAATGCATCTTGATAATCACCGATACTGGCAACACCAGACAGGGTTATCGTATTTGTTCCGCTACCCAACGCAGTAATACCAGCAGGTAATGTACCCACTACTAATCTATCTCCAACCTGTGCATTAGTCAGTGTAATGCTGGCAGATTCCATATCGTTTAGATTTGGATCGGAGTCTGTAATCGAGACATCCGAGTCAGCGATAGGGACGCCGGCATCACCCGCTTTGTAGGACGAGGTCGTTTGATAATCCAGATCGGTCGCGCCGGTACTGTTGTTTAAATCAAGATCGACAATAGGGACACTTGTTGTGGTCGCTGTGCCAAAGGTGGTTTCATTAAATTGAAGTGAAAATAGTCGTTCGCCTGTTTGAGCGGTTGTCCCATCAATAATTGATTTTACTGTAACGGTAAAGATATCGGCTTGTTGCACCTGAAACATTGCCGCGAAATCAGCTGTGTTCGTTACACCGGGGTTATGGTTATTTAGTATTCCTTGCTCCAGGGCGATCGTCGTTAGACCATTCTCATATGTCAGGTCAGTTGTTATCTCTGTTGGATCATTCATGACCACTGACACCACTGGTGCGGTGACTGACACGGCTTCACGCAGGTTAGCAGAAGAATCGATATCAATCGGTGAAACAAACGTATCTACTGTAACGGCTGTATTCGTGTCTGCCAGAACAAATTGAATGGTAAAGGTGGCGCTGATCTCGCTGCCCTGGATGGCGCCGCCAGCAATAGTTCGTGCATCGAGTACAGGATCTAAGGCGCCGCTTCCAGCGCGATCCCAGTCTTCTAAAATTGGGGTATCAGTTCCAATGTCCGCACCGGTTGTTGAGTTGGTATAGGATAAATCCGTGATGGTAATAATCGCATCAATACTGCCTGCAGCCGGGGTACCATCATCTACTCCATCACCGCTTACATCATGAAACCGAAAAACTTCACCTAATTCACCATCACTATCTCCATCACCTGTTACTTCCGTATTATTAATAAATGTAAGGTTGGTTGGAGTGAACAGTATGCTTTCATAGGCTTCGGCACTTAGTGTTACAGTACCGACATCACCGAATTCATATTCGAGGTCCCAGTCGCCGCCTAGGGATTCGGCACCGGTTAAATCATCTGATGCCGCGACATCGGCACCGGTTGCTTCAGCGAGTGCATCGGCTGCAGATTTGCCTTCT